>CAXBKI010000414.1:0-3470 GCA_963975955.1 uncultured Devosia sp. | reverse complement strand
TATGTCCACGCCCGCAAGGCCTGGCTCCAGGGCCTGTCGCCCAAGGAAAACCGCACCATTCCGCCGCTCGACTATGACCGGGTCTACCGCCTGCGCGCGCGGCTGGCGCCGCTGCCGGTCTTCATCAATGGCGGCATTGATACGCTTGAACTGGCGGAAGCCCAGCTCGGGCGCACCGATGGCGTGATGCTCGGCCGCGCTGCCTATCACACGCCCATGCTGCTCGCCGAGGTGGACCGCCGCTTCTTTGGCGCCACCGAAGCGGATGTAACCCTTGAGGCGGTCATGCACGCCATGGCCGATTATGCCACGCGGGAAATCGCGGCCGGCGCCCGCATCAACAATATCACCCGTCACATGCTGGGCCTGGCCGCCGGCCTGCCTGGCGCACGGCAGTTCCGGCAGATCATGAGCGTGGATGCCTGCAAGCCCGGCGCCGATGCCACCGTCATCCTGCGGGCGCTGGACGCCGTCAACCGCCAGCGCCTGGACCAGGCAAGCTAGGCTCGGTCAGCCCGGTAGCTGGCCTGCAACGCGTTCGCCTCAGCCGCCAGTATGGGCCCCACCGCCTCGGTCTGCTGGTGCTCGGCTGCCAACACTACGGGGCAGGGAGGTCCGGTGTCGGGCTTTCCCGATAGTTGCCGGTGACGGCCGTGAGATCGCGTTCGCTCTGGCCAAACACCACCCTGCCAATCCCTGCCCAGGAGCTCGCCCCGGCGCGCGGGGCTGACGGACGCCTGCCGACACACTGTTTGCCCTGATTTCGACATGTATTCGTTTTGGTTCCGTCATATTTCGTTTGTTGCTGAAATTGTTTCGTATTAAGTCGCTGCCTAACATTTCAGCATTGCGCAATCGGGTTGTGCAGCTTCTGGACGCAGGCTGGATGGCAAGGAGACGCACTTAATGTTCAACAAATTTCGCTTGTTCCACCTGGCGTGGATCATCATTCTGCTGGGGGCATTGCTGGCCCACTTCGTGCAGACATCGGGTGGAATCACCATTCGCGACCTGCGCTTCAACGGCACCAATGGTCAGGTTCGGAGCGGGCTGCTCTATGCCCCCCCTGGCGTCGGCGCCGAGAACAAGGCGCCCGCCATTCTGGCGGTCCACGGCTATTTCAACAGCCGCGAGACACAGGACGGCTTTGCCATCGAATTCGCCCGCCGCGGCTATGTCGTGCTGGCGCTCGATCAGACCGGGCATGGCTATTCCGATGCGCCAGCCTTTTCCAATGGCTTTGGTGGTCCGGCTGGCTTGGCCTATCTGCGGAGCCTGGACATTGTCGACACCGACAATATCGGCCTTGAAGGTCATTCGATGGGCGGCTGGACCGTGCTGGCCGCAGCCGCAGCCATGCCCGACGCCTATAAGGCCGTCGTGCTGCAAGGCTCGGGTACCGGCGCCCCGTTCGCCAAGGATGGCGACGCCACATGGCCACGCAATCTGGCCGTGGTCTTCTCCAAGTTTGATGAGTTCTCCAACACCATGTGGGGTGCGCTCACTGCTCAGGAAGTGACGAACAGCGCGCGCTTGCAGGCGGCCTTCGGCACCACCGAGCCGGTTGTCATTGGCCAGCTCTATGGGGATATCGCTGCCGGTACCGGGCGCATTCTGACCCAGCCCAATACCACCCATCCGGGCGACCACTTTTCGTTTGAGGCCATCGGGGATGCCATCAGCTGGTTCGACCAGACGCTTGAGGGGGCCAGGCCGCTCCCCGTCGATGACCAGATCTGGATCTGGAAGGAAATCGGTACGCTGATCGCCCTGGTCGGTTTCGTGGTGCTGCTGGCCGGCACCTTCGAGATGCTGCTGAACGCTCCCGCCTTTGCGCATCTGCGCGCCCAGCCCGCCATTGCCGCGCATGACCCGCGCAGCCCAAAATGGTGGCTGGCCTTCGCGCTGACCGCCTTCATCCCGGTGATCACCTATTACCCCTTCTTCTACTGGGCCACATTGCTCTTTCCGGCGTCGGCAATTCTGCCGCAGAGCTTCACCTCCCAGGTCGCGTTTTGGGCCGTGCTCAACGGCTTGATCGCTTTCGTGCTGGGCCTTGTGCTCAAGGGCAACAAGGTCCAGGCGCGGGGCAATATCATCGGATCGATCCTGATCGCCATTGCCACGGTCGGCATCGGCTATCTTGTCGTCTGTGCGGTGGACTTCCTGTTCAAGGTTGATTTCCGCTTCTGGATCCTGGCGCTCAAGCCCCTGGATCTGCTCCGCGCCAAGATTGCGCTGGTCTATCTGCTGCCGTTCACCGTGTTCTTCGTGCTGGCGCTGCGCAGCCTGCATGTCGGGCTCTCGGTCAGGGGCGATAGCCGCCTCGTCCAGTATGGGGCCAATATCGCGGCGATGACGCTGGGCTTCGTGGTGTTTCTGGGCTTCCAGTATCTCACCCTGTTGCTCACCGGCCACCTGTTCAGCGTGAACGAGCCGCTCAACACCGTCATCGGCATCCAGTTCCTGCCGCTACTGGCGGTGGTGGCTTTCTTGTCCACCTTCGCTTACCGGCGGACGGGCAGCTACCTGCCCGGTGCATTCATCAGTGCCCTGTTTGTCACCTGGTATGTCGTCGGCAGCCAGGCGATCCAGTTCGCAGTAAGCTGACCGCGATCCTCCAGCGCATCAGACGGCCGGTGTTCGCACCGGCCGTTTTCAGTCCTGCAGCTCCAGCGAATTTTGCGTCACGCTGTAGCGGCTGAGCGTTTCCAGGAACGTCATGCCGAGCAGGCTGGTGTCGAGCGCGCCGTCTTCGGTGACAAAGGCCACCACGCCCTGCCGGACGATGCCCCCCACCTCGATGCGATCAAGCTTCACCCGCGCCGCGCGCCCCGTGCCGTTGGCGGTCGACACCGCAATGGTGAAGCGCAGCTCGTCGGTATCGATGCCCGCAGCCCGGGCATCGGCAATGTTGAGCACCACGGCGCTGGCGCCGGTATCAAAAATCATCGGCGTGGTGTGGCCGTTGACGGTGGCGTCGATTTCGAAATGCCCGCCCATGCCCCGCCGGAACACCGCCGTTCCCTGCTGGGCGTCGATCATCGCCACGCCCGGCCGAAGCTCGCCGACCACGCGGCTGGCCATGGCGGTAATCTCGTCGCGATAGGCATAGGTCAGGCCTGCAACGCCGAAAATACCGATCCACAGCACCAGATTGGTCACCAGCTCCCTGGCGCCGCGGCGCCGGGTGAACAGGCCGCCGGCAAAGACAATCAGCAGCACCAGCAGCGGGATCAACTGGGCGGTCTGCCCCTGCGTCAAACCCACCAGCGCACCTGCATCGGCGCTGATCAATAGCGCCAGCGCGACAGAGATCAGCAGCGCTATTCCGATGAAGATCATGTTCAAGCGCTTTCGAATTCTGCCAGGGTCACCTGGACGATAAAGGCATTTGAGGCGGCAATTTCAAGGCTCCCCGCTCAGACAAAGGGCATCAGGGCGCAGAGCACGGCTATTTCGATCAACGC
>CAXBKI010000413.1:0-3475 GCA_963975955.1 uncultured Devosia sp. | reverse complement strand
GGGGCGATGCGCCAGGAAGATGCCGATCGGCACGCCAATGGCCATGCAGACGATGCACGAACTCATCACCAGGGTCAGGCTCTGCGTGGTCTCTTCCCAATAGCCCTGGTTGAGAATGAACAGGAAGCCGACAAAGACCAGCAGGCAGGTCTTCCAGTTGCGCTGCAGGATCCAGGTCAGGCCGACAAAGGCGGCGATGATGACGAGGGGGTGGGGCATCTGCAGCACCCAGAGCAGCCCGTCAATCAGGGCCTCGGCGCCGTCGGCCATGATGTCGAAGACACCGGAAAAATTGTCGCGCAGCCAATCGAAATAGGCCTTGGCCCATTGTCCAATCGGTATCTTGTAGTCGGTCAGCCAGTCCAAGGGCCTGTCTCCTTTAATGGGGCCAGCCCGGCGCGATTGCCGGGCCGGCCATTGCCGTTAAAGGCTCAGTTCGGCCTTGAGCGCTGCGGCAGCATCGCCACCGTCGAGCGTGGTCACCCCTTCGACCCAGGCCAGCACAGCCTCGGGATTGGCCTGCATCCAGGCCAGTGTCGCCGGGCCCGCCTCTTCGCCGTCATTGAGGATCTTGCCCATGATCTCGTTTTCCATGGGCAGCGAGAATTCGAGATTGGCCAGCAGCTTGCCGACATTGGGGCATTCTTCTGCAAAGCCCTTGCGGGTCACGGTATCGACGACGCCTTCGCCGCCGAAGAAGTCTTCGCCACCGGTCAGGTACTTGATGGGGAAGGCCGAGTTCATCGGATGCGGTGCCCAGCCGAGAAAGACCACGTCTTCATTGTCGGCAACGAGGCGCCCGACCTGGGCCAGCATGCCCTGCTCGGAGCTCTCGACCACCTTGAAGCCCTCAAGGCCAAAGGTGTTGGCTTCTGCAAGGCCGATCAGATAGGCATTGCCTTCATTGCCGGGCTCGATGCCATAGATTTCGCCATCCAATTCATCACGGAAATCGGCGATATCAGCGTAGTCGGTCAGACCCTTGTCATAGGTATATTCCGGCACGGCCAGCGTGTAGTTGGTGCCTGTGAGATTGGTGGCGACCTTTTCGATTTCGCCGCTCTTCAGATACGGCCCGATGGCGCCAGACTGCGCGGGCATCCAGTTGCCCAGGAAAATGTCGACGTCATCGCTTTCCAGCGACGCGAATGTCACGGGCACCGACAGCACCTTCACGCTGACATCATAGCCGAGGGCTTCAAGCACCTGGCGAGTCGCTGCGGTGGTGGTGGTGATGTCGGTCCAGCCGACATCGGAGAAGACGATCTTTTCACACTGACCAGCAGCGAAGGCGGAGGTCGACAGAAGCGACACGGCCAGGGCGCTCGTCAGCGTGCGAATAGGTTTAATCATGGGGATGCTCCTGAAGGGAAATGGGAAAAATATTGTTGATTGACTGTTCAATCAAAACCTACATGATGGTCAATGTAAAGGCCTTAGCCAGGATATCTGCCGAGATGCCGAAAATTGGAATGCAACCACAGCGTCGAAAAGCCCTGATTCTGGCCGCGATTTCCGAGATTGCTGCTGCGGGGACGCTGGACGTTACTGTGGCCCAGATTGCAAAGAGAGCCGGAATGTCTGCGGCCCTGGCCATGCATTACTTCGGAACCAAGGAAAATATCTTTCTAGCGGCCATGCGCTATGTGCTTGAACTGTATAGAGAGGCGGTTCGTGCCCATCTGGCAGCAGCAAAAACGCCTTATGATCGTATCGTGGCGATCATCAATGCCAGCTTTGAAACCAGCCAGTTCGAGCGCGAAGTGGTGGCGGCCTGGCTGGCATTCTATGTCCGCGCGCTGCAGTCCAGGGACGCCAAGCGGCTGCTTGAAGTCTATGCGCGCCGGCTGCAATCAAACCTGCTCTTCGATCTGCGGCAGCTGTTTGACGACACCTCCGCCGAACAGATCGCCCAGGGTCTCGCCTCCCTGATCGATGGCTTTTACATCCGACACGCCCTGCAGGACTCGGTCCCCGACCGGAACGACACCAGAGCCCTGGTCCAGGATTACCTGGAGCTGTGGCTCGAAAGGAAAAACCAACTTGGCCGATAAGCCCAATATTCTTGTTTTCATGGCCGATCAGCTCAATGGTACGTTATTCCCCGACGGGCCCGCAGACTGGTTGCACGCGCCCAATCTGAAGGCCCTGGCGGCCCGGTCGGTGCGCTTTGCCAATGCCTATACAGGCTCCCCCCTGTGCGCGCCGGGTCGCGCCAGCTATATGTCCGGGCAGTTGCCGCACCGCACGCGGGTCTATGACAATGCCGCAGAATTCGCCTCCGATATCCCCACCTACGCGCACCATCTCCGTCGGGCCGGCTACTCGACGACCCTGTCGGGCAAGATGCATTTCGTCGGCCCCGACCAGATGCACGGCTTTGAAGAGCGGCTGACCACCGATATCTATCCGGCTGATTTCGGCTGGACGCCGGATTATCGCAAGCCCGGCGAGCGCGTGGACTGGTGGTATCATAATCTGGGTTCTGTTACCGGCGCGGGGATCGGCGAGATATCCAATCAGCTCGAATATGATGATGAAGTTGCCTACCAGGCCACGCGCAAGGTCTATGACCTGGGGCGGCGCCTGGATGATCGTCCCTGGATGATGACCGTCAGCTTCAGCCATCCGCATGATCCCTATGTGGCCCGCCAGAAATACTGGGATCTGTACGAGGATTGCGCGCATCTGATGCCTGCAGTGCCGGCACTGGCCTATGCCGATCAGGATCCGCATTCGCAGCGGCTGCTCGACGCCAGCGATGCCGCCTCATTCGACATTACCGACGAGAACATCCGGCGCTCGCGCCGCGCCTATTTCGCCAATATCTCCTATGTCGATGACAAGATCGGTGAGGTGCTGACGGCGCTTGCGGGCAGCGAGCAGGTCGACAATACCATCATCGTGCTGGTGTCGGACCATGGCGACATGCTGGGCGGGCGTGGGCTGTGGTTCAAGATGAGCTTCCTGGAGGGCTCGGCCCGCGTGCCCATGATGATCGCGGCGCCCGGATTGCCCCCCGGCCTGATCGAGACACCGGTAAGCACCATGGACATCAGTCCCACGCTGGCCGATCTGGCGGGGATCGATCTGGCCGACATCATGCCCTGGACCGATGGGGAATCGCTGGTGCCGCTGGCCAGGGGCACCCCGCGGACAACGCCGGTGCTGATGGAATACGCGGCCGAAGGCTCGCAAGCGCCGCTCGTGGCCCTGCGGTTCGAACGCTGGAAATATATCCACTGCGACCTCGATCCGGCGCAACTCTTCGATCTGTCGGCGGATCCCGATGAGCTGGTCAATCTGGCGACGGATCCGGCCCATCTGGAACTGGCCGCGCGCTTTGCCGATCTGGTTGCCAAGCATTGGGACCTGGCGGCGTTTGATGCCGATATCCGGCAAAGCCAGGCACGTCGCCTGATCGTCTACGAGGCGCTGCGCAACGGCGCCTATTATCCGTGGGATTACCAACCGC
>CAXBKI010000412.1:0-3480 GCA_963975955.1 uncultured Devosia sp. | reverse complement strand
AGATCGCCCTGCAAAAGGCCGCCGACATAGCTGAGGAACTGCTCGGGGATGGAGGCATTCAGGCCCAGCCGGTCGCGCAGGGACTGGATGTCGGCCGCTGTCGCGTCCGGGCCCAGCATCACGGCGGCCGGATCGCCAGGCGTGACGCGAACGATGACAAAAACGATGGTGACGACCAGCGCCATCACGATCAGCATGCCGCCGAGGCGGTTGAGTATGGGACGCAGCATGGGACCTGCAGGCGCTTGAGGAGAGGATGGTGGCGGCGCTGCATTGCGCCACCACCGCTGACCCAGGGAGGTTACTCGGTCAGATAGGCATTCCAGAAGTAGGGCCAGGATGCGGGCGTGACACCTTCAAGGTTCGGCGCCTGGGCGGCGAGCGCGTTGAAGTTGCCCACTTTGATCAGCGGCACTTCGTCGTAGATGATCGACTGCACATCGGCGAAGAGTTCGACGCGACGGGCGGGATCGACCTCGGCATTGAACGCGGCGAGCGCCTTGGCCTTGGCATCGGACACCCACCAGCCGGGCGAGGTGTCGTTGAGCACGCCCATCAGGGCCGGTTCGGAGAGGAACGGGCTGTGGCTGATATAGATGTCCCACTTGGACGGGTCGGTGCGGGTCTGGGTCAGGGTGGCCCATTCGACGACGTCGAGCTGCACCTTGAAGCCGGCCATTTCCAGATAGGCCTGGGCAACCTGGGCCATCTTGTAGTGGAACTCATACTGGCGGCTGGTGAGGATGCGGATCGGGGTCACACCATCATATCCGGCTTCGGCAGCCAGAGCCTTGGCCTTTTCGGTATCACCGGCCGGCAGGTAGCTGTCGGTGCCGGCTTCGGTGTGCCAGGCGAAGTTATCCGGATAATAGGCACCGTCGATGGTGAAGAACTCTTCGCTGCCAAAGGCGGCCAGCATCATGTCCTGGGGGGCAAGTGCTGCCTGGACCGCCCTGCGGAAGGCGAGGTTGGAACCAAGGCCTTCCTTGGTGTTGAAGATGAAGGCGGGCCAGCCGAAGGGCTTGAGCACCAGGGGTTCGGTAGCGCCGCCGGAGAGACGGTCATAGGCCTCGACCGGCAGAGAATCGGCATAGGCGAACTGGCCCGAAACCGAACCTTCAACGCGCGTATTGGGATCGGGCACAGGCACGAAACGGATTTCGTCCAGGTACTGCTTGCGGGCACCGCCATAGCCGTTCGGCTCGCCCTCGATCGAGTGGTAGTCCTCAAAGCGCACCAGCTGAATGAACTGGTCGGCGCGCTGCTCCTTGAGCATGTAGGGGCCGGTGCCGACGAAGCTGGTCAGCGGATCCTGCTCGGCATTGGCGGCGGGGATGATGATGGCCGCCGAGTTGTTCAGCGAGAGCAGCGCGATCAGCGGCGCATAGGCCTGGTTGAGCGTGATGGTGACCGTGTGATCGTCGGTAGCCTCGACGCTCTCGATGATCGCAGCCGTCTGCTTGCCGCGGGTCGCAATTCGCATCCAGCGATCGAGCGAGGCAACGACGTCGGCAGAGGTCATCGCCGCGCCGTCATGGAAGGTGATGCCGGTGCGCAGGGGGATGGTGTAGGTCAGCCCGTCCTCGGAAATGGTCGGCATCGCGGCGGCCAGGAGCGGGGTCGTGTTCCAGTCCTTGTCGAAGGTGTAGAGCGTTTCATAGATATGCTGGGTCACCATGCCGACCAGGTCGGCGGTGGATGCCATCGGGTCGAGCGTGGGGGGCTCGCCAATGGTGGCGACGTCAATCACGCCGCCCTTGGTCTGCGCCAGGGCGGCGCCATTCAACGACAGAAGCACAACCGAAACAGCAAGCAGGCTGGTGGCGATCTTCATAAAGCATTCTCCCTTGTTACATAATAATGTAATTCATACCCCTACAATGGACTAACATTCCACCAGTTGCGGGTGCGGTCAAGTTGGTTTGTGACAGGAGGCGAGGCAGCGCCTGCAAGGCTTGTGGATGATCACCACGGCGCACGGCCGGGCCGACGCCCGGCGCAGGCCGCCAAGGCGCTGCGCGGCAACAGAATTATCGCGGGTGGACGGTTCGACCCGGCAGAGGCGCTGACCGCTTCCACTAGGCTCCATCGGGTGAACTGGCGACCGGGATGGCCCTGATGCTTGCGGGGCCTGGGGACCCGGGAACCCGGAGGGCCTGCGCTCAGATCGCGCGCAGCCAGGGGGTGAAGCTGCCGCCGGCGATCATGGCCCAATAGACCCTGCCATTGGCGGTGCGGGCCGCCGCCAGGCCGAATTCGGTGAACTTGTCGTTGAGCAGGGTCGAGCGATGGCCCGGCGATTCCATCCAGCCCTGGATGGCGCCGGGAAGATCCTTGTAGCCCTTGGCCACGTTCTCGCCGACGGCGCCGATATAGCCGGCTGCAGTAACGCGCTGGCGCAGGGTGACACCCAGATCATGGCTGAGCGTATCCCTGCTGGCCATCAGACGGGCCTGGGAGCGCGCCGCATTTTCGAGCGCGGGATTATAGGTCCAGGGTGGCGCGCCATTGGCCCGGCGGACGCCGTTGATGGCGAGCAGAATCTCGGCGTCGGTCAGCGTCTCGGGCGTGCTGGCCGATTTGGGCAGCACCGGGATGGTCGACGAGCAGGCCGCCAGCGCCCCGGCGGCACCAAGGACAAGAAAGCTGCGGCGGGTCAGAACGATCATCAAGCAATTCCTGTGGCACACGTCTTGGGGCAGAACAGTTGCGGCGACCCGGGGAGCCGGCTTCGCCACCCAGGCGCGCCGATATTGCGCAAGGGTGATTGCCAGTCCATGAAAATCGTCCGGCAGAGCCGGCCGGGCATGGACCCGATCATGGCCGGGGCCGAGCGGGTCGCCCGGGGCTAGGACTGGTCATAGGCGCTCAGCAGCAGCGGCAGCATGGTCAGCTGCCAGGTGATGGACTGGCCGGCCTCGATCGACCAGCAGGCGGAGAGGGCTGCGTGGGCCGCGGCCCAGCCCAGCACGCGCTTGCGATTGTGGCCGAGGCGGGCAGCCACCATGTCGGCCAGCGCCGCAATGCGCCGCGGATCCTTGACGCGATCCTCGGCACCGCCGGGATTGATGAAGGCAATGGCCAGATCATAGGCCGGATCGCCCAGCAGGCCCTTGGGATCGATGGCCAGCCAGCCGCGATCGGAGGACAGAATATTGTCGTGGTGCAGGTCGCCATGCAGCGGCAGCTGCGCGGTCGGGCGGTCAAACTGCTTGAGCGCGATCCCGGCGGCGCGCGCGTACATGTCGCGGGCGGTGTGCGGCCAGCTGCGGACATCGGTATCGAACAGCGACTGGAACCGGGTCCGCAGCGGCAGCAGACCCTCCGGCGGTTCGCCGCGCGGGCGCTGCAGACCGGCGGCAACGGCACACAGGGCAGTGCTGGCCTGCTCATCATGGCCGTCGCGCACCGCATCACCCAGCGTGCCCCCATCGAGCCATTCCATGAAGATGGTGTCGCCGTGAATGTCAAAGACCGTGG
>CAXBKI010000411.1:0-3514 GCA_963975955.1 uncultured Devosia sp. | reverse complement strand
TGACCGGGCCGATGGCCGGAATGTCCTCGATCATTTCGAGCGCCCTGGCGCCCTCTCCGAAGGGAAGCGGTACCGATTTGCCCCTGACCTGCGGCGGACCATAGAGCAGGTGCAGAATATGCCGTCCTTCCCTGGGCTGCCGGGTCAGGGTGGCACGCCCGGCCGAAGGCAGATCGGTGCTCAATGCCGGGTCGGGCAGCAGCTGCTCGAGCAGCCCGCGCACGACGTATTTGTAAAGCGGCTGCCCGTAGCTGTGGTACATGGCAAAGATCGGATAGGCGACATAGGCGACGCCGTCATACAGCGTCACGCCGGCCCCAAGCGGACTGGCCGACGGATTGTCCGGCGCATGCTGATGCGACGAGAAATGCGCATAGTTGCGGTTGAAATAGGGGGGCACGACCTCCGCGAGCACCGTGGCGCCGTCGGCGGAGATGGTCTGCGCCGTGCCGTACATGACGAAGGGCGTGCGCGTCATGTCGGCGTCGAGCGTGCTGCCGGCCTTGAGATAGGACGGGGTGAAACCGACCGGCTCGCCCGTGCGACGAATTCCTGCGGGCACCGCAAAACTGCCATCGGCAGCAAGCCCAGACGTATTGGAAAGCAGCAATTTGCCGCCCTGGGCGAGATAGGCCCGCAGTCGCTTGGCCAAGGCCTCGTCCACCGGGATCTCGTCGGGCAGGATCAGCAGCCGGTAATCCTCGAACCGGGCATCGGGATCGATGACATCGAAGGGCCGCTTGAGTTCGAGCAGCATCTGGGCCGCGCCGTCGTCGCTATTGCTGTTGCGACCGCCAACCGGATGGAAATATTCAACCGACAGGATCGCCACTTCAGAAACCTGCCTGGCCTGCTCCAGGTATGGTTCGAGCTTTTCGATGCGGGCATAAGCCGGCGCGATCGAGGCGTAGGTATCCGGATTGATCCTGCCGTCGGGGTGCAGCTGGTCGCCCACCAGGCACTTGGCACCCAGCGCCACCATTTGCGCGGCTTCATATTCGAGCGCATGAGGATGCTTGAAGCCGCCGAACTCGCCCCAGCTGGTGTGAAACTTGCCCGTCTGGGCAACAAAATCCATGCCCAGGGTCGCGGCGTAGCGCGCGCTTGAAGGGAAGTGATCATAGCCCCAGCCGCCGGTGGGCAGGCTTTCCAGCTCCAGATGGCTATAGGTTTCGAAGCGCTTGCGCCCCTGCTTGTGAATGTGCCCGCAATTGTAAAAGATACGCAGGCCGGGGAACTCTGCGCGCAGGGCCTCCGAGGTTTCGCGGCGGAAGCGTTCGTTTACCCATTCGTCGTTCTTGAGCCGGTCGGCTGCGTTTTCCGGGTCGAGCCCATGCTCGGCCATCGTCGCCAGACAGGTCGAACACACACAATCGGTGGTCAGGATGATGTCGAAGAAAATACCCTGGGTTTCGTAGTTGCGCGCTACCTCGCGCGCATGCTCGAGCAGTTCGTCGCGATAGGCCTTGTGATTGAGGCACAGCGTGTGCCACCCCGCCGTCAACTGGTCGGGGTCCAGCCGGCTGGGGACGGCGCTGCGCACCCGCCACTCGGGATGAATGCGGGCATTTCGTTCATCCCACTGCACCGTAATGTAGATCGGGCATTCGATATTGGCGGCGCTCAGCGCCTTGACCATGTCGCCCATCAGGTCCGGTCGCGCCAGTTGCGGATGCGGCGCACCCACCTTGGTTGGATAATACGACCAGCCATGATGACACTTGGCGAAGATGGTGACCGAATCCACATGCGCCGCCTTGAAGGTCGCCACGAACTCGTCGGCATCGAAGGCCGAGCCAATGCCGGGAATATGCTCGGATGTGTGGAAGTCGAGGTGGATCTGCCGGTAGCGCAATGGCTTGTTGGTCGTGGTCATGGCGATTCCTTTGCACCGTTGCGGGCCTGCAACCCGGCGGCGAACTGGCGTTGGTTGACGAGGAAAGCGAGACGCGGAACGATTGTGATCACGACAGCTGCCATGCTGCACGGATCCCGGTTTATCTCCTCCCCTGACGCGGCGTTTCCCGCCGTTTTCATCAAGTAAGTTGAAACGTTATCATCTAGGGTGGCATTTGCAATAGGCTGGTCGGGGTTTCCGTCCTCGGTCCGCATGCAGCCTGTGCGGCCACGGCAGCTGGCCCTCCGCGCAGCAGGGAGATCGGGGCAAGCGGTATCGCGCCAAGGCGCCAGGCGTCGGATGATCGCCAAAGTCGATTGGCGGCCCCGTCGCCAGCGGTTCCCGGTCGACTCGACCCCGTTGGTGAGCATTTTTCCGCCGGCTGCGCCGGTCGCAAGTGTAGCGGATGCGAGAGCCCCTTGCCGTCCCCTGCCCCGATTTGTCCCCAAATCCGCCCACGCATTCCGCCCGATGTTACCAAATCCACCCATCGGCGGCCTTGGCTTCCACATTTATGCCTCAATCGGGCCGATTGCCGGTTGTTCTTTCCGATCGCGGCGGGTGAGTGCTGGGCGATAGATGCAAGCAAATGCATCACGACAATTGATCGGGAGTGAGACAATGAAGACATTTTTGGCAACCGCGATGACTCTTGGCGCCATGGCGCTGGGCACGCAGGCGGCGATGGCGCAGTGCGATGATGGCGAAATGGTCATCAAGTTCGCCCATGTGGTGGCCGCCACCGGCCACCCCAAGGGCGATGCGGCCAATCTGTTCGCCGAGCGCGTCAATGCCGAGATGAACGGCGTCGCCTGCATGGAAGTTTATCCCAATTCCACCCTGTTTGACGACGACAAGGTGATGGAAGCGCTGCTGCTGGGCGACGTGCAGCTCGCCGCGCCGTCGCTGGCCAAGTTCGAGGCCTATACGCTCAAATATCGGCTGTTCGACCTGCCGTTCCTGTTTTCCGACCTGGATGCCGTCAGCCGCTTTTTTGCCACCGACACCGCCAAGGATCTGCTGCTGGCCACCCAGGAAGTGGGCTATACCGGCCTGGGTTACTGGTCCTCGGGCCTCAAGCAGTTCTCGGCCAACAAGCCCCTGCTGCTGCCCGAAGACGGCAAGGGCCTCAAGTTCCGCATCCAGACCTCGGACGTGGCCGAAGCCATGATCGATGCCATGGGCGGCTCGGCCCAGAAGCTGGCATTCTCGGAAGTGTATGGCGCGCTGCAGACCAAGGTGGTCGATGGCCAGGAAAACACCTGGTCCAACATCTACACCCAGAAGTTCTTTGAAGTGCAGGATGGCATCACCGAGACCAACCATCAGCTGCTGGCCTATCTGCTGGTGACATCGACCGAATGGCTGGATTCGCTGGATCCGGCAGTCCGTGACCAGTTCCTCAAGATCGCCCAGGAAGTCACCATTGCGGCCAATGACTCGGTAGCCGAGCAGGAAGCCAAGAACCGCCAGAACATCATCGATGCCGGCGGCACCATTCGCGAGCTGACCGCTGAACAGCGCGATGCCTGGGTGGCGGTGATGAAGCCGGTCTGGGCGGAGTTCGAGGGTGATATCGGCGCTGACAATATCGCGGCCGCCGAAGCTGCCAACGCC
>CAXBKI010000410.1:0-3519 GCA_963975955.1 uncultured Devosia sp. | reverse complement strand
AATAATGACCTGCGCGACGTGCTGGTGCCGATCAACAAGAAGTGGCCGCTCGAAGAGCTGCTTGAAGCCTGCCGCACCTATCCGGGCGTCTCCAACTCCCGCCGCATCACCTTCGAATATGTCATGCTGGACGGGATCAATGACAGTGACGCCGAAGCGCGCGAACTGGTGCGGCTGCTCAAGGGCATTCCGGCCAAGATCAATCTGATCCCGTTCAATCCCTGGCCCGGCGCCAATTACGGCACCTCGCCATCGAGCCGGATCGAGCGCTTTGCCGATATCGTCAACAAGGCCGGCTATGCCAGCCCGGTGCGCACGCCGCGCGGCCGCGATATCTTTGCCGCCTGCGGCCAGCTCAAGAGCGAGAGCGAAAGGCTGACTAGGAAGGACCGTGAGGCGCTGGCGAGAGCTTGACCTCAACCTTTGGCGTGACCACGAGCCCTGCTCGACACGTAGTGGTTAGCAGTATGAGTCAATATATGGCCTTTTCTAAGTTTTTTGGCTCTTTCTAAAAACTCCCGGAAAATTTGCCGGCCACTTTTCATGTCATTAATGTCTGTGGAGAGCACCAAGTAGGGAAACTCAGCACGTTTGGCCCGTTCAAGGTAGCTTTCGTAGATTGTACAACATTGTTCAAAGTCGGTGGTTAGCCACGTTCTCATCTCTTTTGATACCTCTCCGAGGCAATCCACCGCCTCTCTCAGGATCAGCGAAACATCGGCTTTTTCTCCGAAGTGCTCCAAGAACCTCTTTCTTGCTGCCGCTCCAACCTTGCGGCCTGAACTCACCTCTTGCACTGAGACAAAAACGGAAGTGTGAGATTCTCTCCATTCTCGCTCGTCGTCCCAACCACCGCCAACCGTCACACGAGAGACCGGTTGAGTGTCATGCTGGGCATAGTTCCGAAGGACTTCAGAAAATTCAAAATTTACGTTCGAGGTTTTTCTTAGGCCCCATTTTCAAGAAATATTTCTCTAGTTTTCTCAGGTTTTTGGGTGTTTCTGAAATTTGGAAACTGATCTCTAAAACTTGTAATCGAATTAAGAATCGAAAGGACTTTTCCGTTCGCTATAACTCTTCTGTCCTGGAAGTAATTATGGTCGGAATATGGATTAAACTCGTAGTCGACGCTTGATTCTAATATGAAAACTTCATATTCATACACCGCGTTTTTAACAGCTGTTATATTTTCTTCAAAGGAGATATAGTCAGACAAAAAATCGCATGCAGAGTTTAGATCATCGTATTCCTTCTTTGATAGCTCATCTGACTCGGATTTGTGCCAAGGATCGTACAAATAATAACGTTCTAAAGACACCGAGCCCTCCAATTCGTTATTTTAGCGCATCGTATCTATATGGCGCCTTATTTGCGCCCTTCAGCCAACAGAATCGTCGCCGCAAATGCCATGAACACGGCGGCAAAGCTGCAGTTGAGCGCCTTGGAAACCCAGGCATTGTCGCGCAGGGTGGTGGTCAGCCACTGGGCAAACAGCACGAGGGCGACCACGACGGGCAGCGAGACGACGACGAATTCTACGCCCAGGAACAGCAGCTTGCCCACGGCGTGCGGATCATGGGCCGAGACGAACTGCGGCAGGAAGGTGACAAAGAACAGTGCCACCTTGGGGTTGGTCAGATTGATGCCCAGCCCCGTCATGTAGCTCTGGGCCAGGCTTGGCATCCTGCCGCCGGCGCGGGCTACCAGGATGCCGCCGCCAGAGCGAATGGCCTGAATGGCCAGCCAGACCAGATAGAGGGCGCCGATGATCTTGAGCGCCCAGAAGGCGGTGGGCGCTGCCACGATCAGCACCGATATCCCAAAGGCGACCAGTGCAGTGTGCACGGCAATGCCGGTCAGCGCACCGAGCACCGTGGCAAAGCCATGCATCCGGCCGAAATTCATGGTGCGTGAGACAAACAGGGCCATGTCAGGGCCCGGCGTCACCGCCAGTACCAGGGCCGCCAGGGCAAAGGTCAGGATCACCGCGATATCGGGCAGGAAGGCTGGCATGGCTTGGTCTCTTGAGGCGGGACGGCACGAATGTCTAGCGCAGCGCCCGGCTGCAAGCCAGTGCCGAGGCTACGAAAGCGGCAGTTCGGTGCTGGCCTTGATGGTTTCCATGGGCACGTCGGTCTTGACGCTCTGTACGCTGGGAATGCGCGTGAGGTGGTCGGACTGGAAGCGCCAATAGGCGTGCAGGTCGGCGGTGACGACGCGCAGGATGGCGTCGCATTCGCCGGTGGTCAGATAGCATTCGACCACTTCGGGAAATTTCCTGACCGTCTCGGCAAACTGGTGGGTGATGGCGGCATCCTGGGTCTTGAACCAGACCCGGACAAAGACCGTCAGCCCGAAACCGATCTTGGCGGGGTTGAGTACGGCGACATAGCGATCAATGATGCCCGATTGCTCGAGCAGCCGCACCCGACGCAGACAGGGCGAGGGCGACAGCCCCACCTGGTTGGCCAGATCGACATTGGAGATGCGGCCATTGCCCTGCAATACGCGCAGAATGCGCCGGTCAATGGCATCGAGCGTGGGTGGCATTTCATGCTTCCAGTGTGAAGGAGAGTGGCAGATCATGCCGCAAACCGGGCGCCATGTGAAGTTTTTGCAAGATTGTTGCGTTCAAACTGGTCTATCCTTCCACATCATCACTCTACAAAACGACAGAGCTCATGGCAAAAGACATAAAAAAGGTCGTGCTGGCCTATTCGGGTGGCCTCGACACCTCGATCATCCTGAAATGGCTGCAGGAGACCTATCAGTGCGAGGTGGTGACCTTCACCGCCGATCTGGGGCAGGGCGAAGAGCTCGAGCCGGCGCGCAAGAAGGCCGAGCTGATGGGGATCAAGGATATCCGCATCGAGGATCTGCGCGAGGAATTCGTGCGCGATTTCGTGTTCCCGATGTTCCGCGCCAATGCAGTTTACGAGGGCGTTTACCTGCTGGGCACCTCCATCGCCCGGCCGCTGATCGCCAAGCGCCTGGTGCAAATCGCCCAGGAAGTCGGCGCCGACGCCATTTCCCACGGAGCCACCGGCAAGGGCAATGACCAGGTGCGGTTCGAGCTGACCGCCAATGCGCTCGATCCCGCGATCAAGGTGATCGCGCCGTGGCGCGAATGGGACATTTCCTCGCGTACGCAGCTGATCGATTATGCCGAAAAGCACCAGATCCAGGTGCCCAAGGACAAGCGCGGCGAAGCCCCGTTCTCGGTCGATGCCAATCTGCTGCACACCTCTTCGGAGGGCAAGGTGCTCGAGGATCCCGCCGAAGTGGCGCCCGAATATGTCTATCAGCGCACCGTGGCGCCTGAAGATGCGCCCAACGAGCCCGAGATCATCACCATCGGCTTCGAAAAGGGCGATGCGGTTTCGGTCAATGGCGTGGCGCTGTCGCCCGCGGCGGTGCTGACCAAGCTGAACGAGCTGGGCGGCAAGCATGGCGTGGGCCGGCTTGATCTGGTGGAGAACCGCTTTGTCGGCATGAAGTCGCGCGGCATCTATGAGACGC
>CAXBKI010000409.1:0-3532 GCA_963975955.1 uncultured Devosia sp. | reverse complement strand
GCAAAGGCTCGATCGCCACATCGCTGTTCTGGTTGTCGGCAGGCTGGCTCATCGTGGCACTGGTCGCGACCGGCTTCCTGCTGACAGACCTCTATTCTCGAGCCCTGGATACCTCGCTTTCCGAGACCCTCGATTTTCACATCGAAAGCCTTGCCGGCGCCCTGCTGGAAGCGGGCGACCCGCAAAGCGCCACCATTGCCCTTACCGATCCGCGCT
Organism: uncultured Devosia sp.; assembly: GCA_963975955.1. Taxonomy (GTDB): domain Bacteria; phylum Pseudomonadota; class Alphaproteobacteria; order Rhizobiales; family Devosiaceae; genus Devosia. Next base: position 3,316 of record CAXBKI010000409.1, on the reverse strand, counting down.
TTGGCCGCCCGCGCTCGGGCTGGTATTGGGTGATCCGCGATGCCGATGGCACGCTGTACAATCTGTCCCGCTCGATGGTTGGCATCAACATGCCAGAGATCACCGGACCGGCGAGTGCGACCGGACGCCGGACCGCCATTCTGGACGATGCCTTCGGCACCCGCATGCGCGTGGTCCAGCGCACGGTGACGCTGACGCCCAAGACCTATGAGATTGTGGTCACCGGCAATCTGGGCGAAATTCTCGAACTGGTCGGCGACTTCCGCGGCCAGGCCTTCATCGTGCTGGGGGCCGTGGGGGTGATGCTGGCGATCATGAGCTTTATCGTCGCCCGCTTTGCCATGCGCCCGGTCGACCGGCTGAGCGCGGCCATTGAAAGCGTGCGTGAGGGCGACAGCGCGGCCGTCACGGGGACCTATCCGCGCGAAATTGCCCCGCTGGCCGAAGAGGTCAACGAATTGCTGCGCTCCAATACGCAGATCATCGAGCGCGCGCGCAATCAGGTCGGCAATCTCGCTCACGGGCTCAAGACGCCCATTGCCGTGCTGCGCAATGAGGCGGGCGCTCAAAAAGGTGCGCTGGCCGATGTCGTGCTCTCCGAGAGCGACAAGATGAGCGCGATTGTGAGCACCTATCTCGACCGTGCCCGGCTGGCGGCGCGCACATCCATGGTCGGCAAGAAGACGGACGCTGCCATGGTCATGGTTCGCCTGGCTCGGGTCATGGCCAAAATTCACCCCGATGTCAGCATCAGCATGGCACCCGCCGACCCTGCATTGCCCTGGTTTCGCGGGGATGAGGCGGATCTGGAGGAAATCGCCGGCAATCTGCTCGACAATGCCTGCAAATGGTCCCATGGCCAGGTGGCTGTGCGGCTTGAGGCCCAGACAGAGGGCGGCGGCACCTTGCTATGCATCAGTATCGACGATAACGGCCCGGGCCTGAGTGCCGAGGACGCCAGTAAAGTGTTGCGTCGCGGTGTCAGGCTCGACGAGAAAACGCCCGGCAGCGGCTTGGGGCTCGATATCGTCAAGGAACTGGTAGATGTCTACGGGGGCGCGCTGTCCTTGCAACGCTCGAGGCTGGGCGGCCTGCTGGTCGAACTGCGCCTGCCGACGGCTCGTCAGGCCGGCACGACCCGATCGACAGGCTGACGCATTTTCGCCGCATTGCGACAACAACACCTTCTAACCACGCAGAGACCAAACAACATGAACCGTTTCGCCATCCTTGCCACCCCGTTGTTCGCCCTGACCCTGGCTGCGTGCAGCAGCACCGGGCCAACTCAGGTGGCTCAGGCTCCGGTCTATAGCCAGCCGGCCCCTGTCATGGCTGCCCCGCTGGTCGCGAGCCCGGCGCAGACCACCCAGCAGGCTTTGCTCACCACCAGCGTATCGAATGGCTTTGTCGATTCCGGTGCCCTGGCGCTGATGTCGGCCAATGACTCGGCGGCGGCCAATAGTGCCCAGTTCTATGCGCTGCAGTTCGGGCGCCCCGGTGCGCCGCGCGCCTGGACCGGCGACAAGGGCACGACCGGTTCCGTTGCCGTGGGTCCCTATGTCCGCGTCAACAATCTCGACTGCCGCGACTTCACCCACACCGTCAAAGTCGGTGGCCAGGAATTCGTCAAGAAGGGCACGGCCTGCCGCGAGCAGAACGGCAACTGGGCGGTCGAAAAGGGCGCCGCCTAGCCACAGGCTTCTGCCGGACACGATAAGGATTATTTACCAACCGACTATAGGCTCAGGTCAGTATTGCTTCCCAGACCGACTGCTTTTATGTCCCAAGCTGTAAATCAATCCGACCCCTCAAATGCGCCCGCCCGGCCAACCAGCCGGGCCAGTCGCGCCGCAGTGCGGCCATTCGCCGGGATGCTCGACGCCGTTGTGGTGGAAGACCCGACGATGTTTTCGTTTCAGGGTTCGATTCGTCGCAGCAATCTGGTGGCGGGCTGGACCTGGATTTGCCGCGACCTCTGCTCGGATTTCATCTCAGCCGACGAGATTGCCGATGGCAGCCTGACGGCAGCCAGGCTTGAGCCGCAAATCCCCGAAATCATGAAGCGGATGAAAGAGGCCCTGGACAAGGCCGAGGCCGATCCGGAAAGCCAGCGCCGCCTGCGCGCCATGCTGGGAAGCGATGAGGCCTGCGCCGCCTTGCCCCAATTGCTTACCGCGCTGCGCGCCCGCCCGCTGCTCGCCAAGGCCACCGCCTTCGGCAAGGCCATCAACGCCATCGGCGAGGATGCCGCACTGGGCACGGCCCTGCAGTCCATGCCGCTGCGCGATCCGCCGCTCGCGGCGCTGCTGTTCCACGCGGCCATGAGGCAGATCGTCAACCCGACACGCCTGGTCACCACCGTGATCAAGCTCTCGGGCAATGCCACCGAGGCGTCCGTGGCCCGCAGCGGCTTCGCGCCAATCATCGATGCCATGCTGGCCCATGCGCAAAATCAGATCTATCTGCTCCAGCCCACGGGGCCGTTTGCCGATATCGATCTGATCTGCCGTGGCCTGGATCGCTTTCATCGTCTGGTGCGCGCGCTGACCGGCTATATCGAATTCGAGCGCGGCAGCACCTGGGCCGCCATCCTGTCGGGGCTCACCAAACAGGTTTCCGATCGCATCGAACCGCGCCTGCGCGAAGTGGTGCCCGATCTCAATCAGGCGCTGCGTCGCGGCCGTGACGCCAGTGCGGACCGCCTCGACGATGACCGCCTGCTGGCGGCCATCAACGGCATTTACCTGCTGGCCACGGTGCGCGAGTGCCGCGCCTCGATGGCTCTCAATGCCGTGTTCGACCAGGCCTGGAGCCAGTCGGGCGAGGCGCTTGAACTGCAGTTGCAGCGCAATCTCGACCTGATCCGGCAGAATCCGGCCGATCCCATCATCGCCAAGCGCCTGGACGCCGGGATCAAGATGGCCGAAGTTCGCTTCAATCCCGAATATGCCGAAACGCTCAGGCGCGCCCGCGCATCAGCCGAGCGCATCAGCTAGCTGCCGGCTTTCCTCATAGACCGAGATCAGACGCACCGGCGTGGCGCGACCATGGTCGCGCACGGCCGCAGTGTGGCCGACAGCGGCGTGACGCGCCGCAATCAGTGCAATACTTTCTCCCTTGGTGCCCTGCACCACCACGCCGATGGCGGTTCCGGGGTCGACGCTGTCGGCATCGGGCTGGATCAGCGCACCCGGCTCCAGCGCCCGGACTTCGCCTGGCTCGATCAGCCAGAGCTGGGGAGCCGGCCCGAACCGTCCGCTCAGAAATGCCGGCACCAGCGGCGTTGGCATGGGCGTGGCCGCGGGGGCGCCGTCGC
>CAXBKI010000408.1:0-3532 GCA_963975955.1 uncultured Devosia sp. | reverse complement strand
AGTCAGCGACCCGGCCACCGGCGAGCTGATCGGCCACGTGCCGCTGATGGCCGGCGGCGAAACCCTGCGTGCCATCGCAGCGGCCGACGCCGCCCTGCCGGCCTGGCGTGCCCTGCCGGCGAAGGAGCGGGCGCGTCTGCTGCGCCGCTGGTTCGATCTGGTCGTGCAGCATGAAGAGGACCTGGCCGCGCTGATGACCTGGGAACAGGGCAAGCCACTGGCCGAGGGCAAGGGCGAGGTCTACCGCGCCGGGCAGTTCTTTACCTACTACGCCGCTGAATGCCTGCGCCAAATCGGTGACACGGCCGACAGCGTACGCGCAGGCGTGGAGATTGACGTGCGCCGCGAGCCGGTGGGTGTGGTGGCTGTGATCAGCCCGTGGAACTTCCCCACGGCGACCGCCAGCTGGAAAATCGCCCCGGCGCTGGCCTATGGCAACGCGGTGGTCTGGAAACCCGCCAATGTAACCCCCGCTTCAGCCGTGGCACTGACCGAGATCATCAGCCGCCAAGACATTCCCGATGGTTTGTTCAACCTCGTCATGGGCGCAGGCCGCGAGATTGGGCAAAAGCTGGTGGAAAGTTCCGCGCTCGATGCAATCTCCTTCACTGGCTCAGTTCCAGTGGGGCGCGGCATAGCCGCTGCCGCCGTGCAGAATTTCACCAAGATCCAGATGGAGATGGGCTCGAAAAACGCGCTGGCCGTGATGGATGATGCCGATCTCGACCTCGCCGTGAGCTTGGCACTTGGCGGTGCCTTTGGCGGCTCGGGGCAGAAATGCACAGCGTCTTCGCGGTTGGTGGTCCACGCGGCGGTGCATGACGCCTTTGTCGAGAAGCTGGTCGCGGGGGCCAAGGCTATGAAGGTCGGCCCGGCGCTGGCGGACGGCACGCAGATCGGTCCGGTGGTCAGCGAAGAGCAGCTTCAAGCCAATCTAGGCTACATCGAACTGGGCAAATCCGAAGGCGCGGTACTGGAATGTGGTGGCACGCGGCTGAGCATGGAAACCGAGGGCTACTACATGTCACCCGCAGTTTTCACCGGCACGACCAATGACATGCGCATCAACCGCGAAGAGATGTTCGCCCCCATCGCCTGTGTCATCAAAGTCGGCAGCTATGCCGAAGCGCTTGAGGTGGTGAACGACACCGAATTTGGCCTGACCTCGGGCATCGTCACCCGCTCCATCGCGCGGGCCACGCATTTCCGCCGCAACGCGCGCAGCGGCTGCGTCATGGTCAACCTGCCCACTGCGGGCACCGACTATCATGTGCCCTTCGGCGGGCGCGGCAACTCGTCTTACGGCCCGCGCGAGCAGGGCTCTTATGCCGCAGAATTCTACACGACGGTCAAGACCGCCTATATCGCGGCAGGCACGCCGGAGGAGCTGGCGTGACCTATCGCATCGACTGTCTGCAATATGCGAACTGGTCAGAGAAGATCTTTCGCCAGATGCGCGAGGGCGGTGTGGATGCGGTGCATGTCACCATCGCCTACCACGAAAACTTCCGCGAGACGGTGCTGAACATCGAAGCCTGGAACCGCTGGTTTGAACAATTCCCGGATCTGATTTTTCAGGGCCGGACCGGCGATGACGTGCGGCTTGCGCGGGAGACGGGGCGCACGGCGATCTTCTTTGGTTTCCAGAACCCCAGCCCGATCGAGGATGACATCGGCCTCGTCGAGATCGTCCACACCCTCGGCGCGCGGTTCATGCAACTGAGCTACAACAACCAGTCCCTGCTGGCGACGGGCTGCTACGAGGCCGAAGACCCGGGCCTGACCCGCATGGGTCGCGAGGTGATCGAAGAGATGAACCGCGTGGGCCTTGTGGTTGATATGAGCCATTCGGCGGACCGCTCCACGTTGGAGGCGATTGAGCATTCCACGCGCCCCATCGCAATTACCCACGCGAACCCGGCACAATGGGCACCAGCACGGCGCAACAAATCCGATGCGGTGATCCGTGCGCTGACCGAAAGCGGCGGCATGATCGGGTTTTCGCTCTATCCGCATCACTTGAAAGACAAGAGCGCCTGCACGTTGCATAGCTTTTGCGAAATGGTGGCACGCACCGCCGAAAAGTTCGGCAGCAGCAGCCTCGGGATCGGATCGGACCTTTGCCAAGACCACCCCGACAGCGTCGTTGATTGGATGCGCATGGGGCGCTGGACCAAACGGGTCGACTACGGCGAAGGCTCGGCAGCCGCGCCGGGCTTCCCTGACATGCCCGACTGGTTCCGCGACAACCGCGATTTCGGCAACCTCGAAACTGGTCTGCGGACGGTAGGTTTCGACCCGGAGGAAGTGGCCGGGATCATGGGAGAGAACTGGCTTCAATTTTTCGACTTGAGCTTTGGTACTGTGCGTAAGACGCAGGCCCACTGGGCTGCGGAATGATCCGTTAGTCCGATTCATCACGACCATAGTCCTTTAGGGAGGATTGAATGACGGACCAAACTCAAAGCCCGGCGGCGCAAACGCCAAGTGCCGGGCATATCAACAAGCCCCTCTTTGCCATCACGGGGGGCTTCATCGCGGCCTTCTGTCTTCTGGCTCTTTTTGACCTAGAGCTGCTCTCGGTGATTGTCGACAGCAGTTTTGCCTTTTCGGCCAAGTACTTCGGCCTCTATTGGCAGGTGCTTTTGCTGGCCACTTTCTTGATCGGCTTGGTGCTGATCGTCCTGCCGGGCAGCCGCGCGATCATGGGCGGGCTGGCACTGCCGGAATTCTCGACCTTCCAGTGGGGGTCGATGATCATGTGTACCCTGCTTGCGGGGGGCGGCGTTTTCTGGGCCGCGGGTGAGCCGATGGCGCATTTCCTGTCCTCGCCGCCGCTTTTTGGTGCCCAAGCAGGCACACCCGAAGCTGTCGCGCCCGCGCTGGCGCAAAGCTTTATGCATTGGGGGTTCCTCGCCTGGGCGATCCTTGGCGCGCTGACCACGGTGATGCTGATGCATTACCACTATGAAAAAGGCCTGCCATTGGCCCCGCGCACGCTGCTTTATCCGCTGTTCGGCGAGCGTGCGATCAAAGGGCCGATCGGGCTGGCAGCGGATGCGTCCTGCATCATCGCCGTGGTTGCGGGCACCGTGGGGCCAATCGGCTTCCTTGGGTTGCAGGTCAGCTATGGTCTCAACACGCTCTTTGGTATCCCCGACAGCTTTGCCACTCAGGCCATTGTGATCGCAGGGCTGGTTGCACTCTATACGATCTCGGCGATGACCGGGCTGACCCGTGGGATCCAGCTGCTGAGCAAGATCAACGTGATCCTCGCTGCCTGCTTGCTGCTGTTCATGCTGGTGTTCGGTCCGACGGTCTTTATCTTCAAAAGCTACTTCGCGGGCCTTGGCTCCTACCTTGGTAACTTCTTCGGTATGGCGCTTTATCGCGGCGAGGCTGGGCTTTTTGGAGAGCCGGGCTGGCTCGGCTGGTGGACCGTGTTCTTCTGGGGCTGGTTCATGGGCTACGGGCCACTGATGGCGATGTTCATCGCGCGTATTTCGCGGGGGCGGTCGATCCGGTCGATCAT
>CAXBKI010000407.1:0-3540 GCA_963975955.1 uncultured Devosia sp. | reverse complement strand
CCTCGAACGCCTGCTCGACCGGCACCCCCCCGCCGATCACCGCAATCATCAGGGCTGCGAATGCCACCAGATCATAGCGGATGCGCCCCCAGACGAGGAACGCGAAAACCACGCCCAGGAGCGTGAAGAGAAATATCTGCTCGTAGGTCACCGATGCCGCACTCTGTCTGATAAAATGGAACTATCCGGGCCTACCAGATATCGTCTCCTTCAGCCAACGCCTGTCAGTTCTTTGGCTAGTCTGCAGCGGTGGCAATGCGCTAGAGGTTCTGATCCCGCTAGTCTCCCACTTCGACGGGGTTTGCGAACGCTGCCGCCAGCACGTCCGATATCGGCAGTTCGAGATTGACCCCTCGTGGCACGATCGGGCTGGTGAACCATTTGTCGTAGATCGGCTCGATTTCGCCATCGGTAAAGATCTGACGCAGGATCGCATTCACCGCGTCCTTGAACGCCATATCATCACGCCGCATCATTAATCCGTAGGGTTCTGGCGGACCAACCGTGTCCTGCGACAATTGGTAAAGGCCTGGATTGTCTGCATTGGCCACCAGGTTGGAAAGCAATATCCCATCCATCACGAAGGCCGATACCCGGCCGGTAGCCATCAGGCCGAAGCCGGTTTCGTGATCAATTGCGGGCATCAGGGCAATATTGAGATTCTGCTGGCGGCTTATGGCATTGATCTCGCCGATCACCGTTGTGCCCGAGGTAGACGCCACACTGCGCCCCTTGAGATCGGCCAGAAAGCGCGGGCCACCGTCCTTGAGCGCCACGAAACGCACCGCCGTCACGAAATGAGGGTAGCTGAAAGCGACACTCTTGCGGCGTTCCGCATTATTGGTGCTGGCAACGCATTCGATGTCGATTTCCCCGCTCTGCAACAACGCCACCCGATCACTGGGCGTACGACGCACATAAAGGACATCGAGTTTGTCCAGACCCAGTTGCCTTTGCAGCGATTGCGCGACACGCCCGCACAGATCAATGGAATAGCCGACGACATTGCCGTCCGCATCCAGATAGGAAAATGGCGCCGCATCCGGGCTGTAGCCAATGCGCAGCGTGCCGGTCTCAGCAATCCGGCCCAGCGTCGAGGCCGGCGCCTGAGCAAAAGCGGCCCCCATTGTCGCCAGTATCAGGCCTGCGGCCATTGCGGTCTTGATCCAGGCATATGCCATCAGTCTTCGTACTCCACAGGGTTGCGGAACGCTTCTGCCATCTCGGCAGACATGGGCAGGTTCAGATTGGTGCCAGAAGGGGGAATTGGAGACAGGAACCACTTGGTGTAGATGCCGTCGATATCGCCACTCCGATAGATGGTCCTGAGTGTGTCGTTGACCAGACTTTTGAAGGCAGCGTCTCCTTTCCTGAGCAACAGTCCATATGGCTCAGGCTGACTGAGCGTGAAGCTCGATAGTGAATAGAGCGATGGGTCGGGCATTTCGGCGATCTTGGCCGCCAGCAGGATGCCGTCGGTGACGAAGGCAGAAACCCGCCCGGCCACGACCATGTCGAACGCTTCGCCGGTGCTCTTGGTCGGGATCACCGCAATGTTCAGATTCTCTTCGCGGTTGATCGCATTCAATTGTTCGATGTTGACCGTGCCCGAGGCCGAGGCGACGGTATGGCCGGCCATGTCCGACAGGCTTTCAATATTGTCGGCGCGGCGGGACATGACATGCGTCGCGGTCAGGAAATGGGGATAGGAGAAATCCACCACCGCCCGCCTTTCGGCATTGTTGGTCGTCGCTGCGCACTCCAGGTCGATTGCACCGGTCTTGATCAGGATAAACCGCGTGGCCGGGGTCGCAACGACGTACTGTACAACAAGGTCATCCCGGTCCAGCTCCGCCCGGATCCGCTCCACGATGTGCTGGCAAAGATCGATGGAAAACCCGCTGACATGACCGTCAGGATCTTCAAATGAGAACGGCGATTCTCCCTGGCGGTAGCCGATGCTGATGATGCCGGTCTCTTCGATCTTGGCCAAGGTGCCCGTCAGTGGCGCCGCGGCCGCAGTGACAGGCAGCGCCACGGCGATCAGCAGCGCCAGGGCCTGGGTAAGCTGTTTCATCCTAAGCCTCCAACATTCTTATTCAAAACGTCTACCTGCGGGCCAACTCGGATCTGCACGGCCTGGCCATCTTCCTCAGTGAATTGCTTTGAGCTTGCTGCGCGCTTTGGCCTCAATGGCAGGGCCCTCGAAGATGAGGTCGTCCACCGGCATTGGGCGCGAAAAATAGAAGCCCTGCACGTTGTTGCAGCCGGCCGCCTTGAGGATCGAGAGCTGTTCCGCCGTCTCGACGCCTTCGGCAGTCACATCCATCTCCAGCCCACGCGCCAGCCCCATGATCGCCGCCACGATGGCGCGGCAGTTCTGCTGGGTGGGCAAGTTGGTGACGAAGCTGCGGTCAATCTTGATCTTGCTGAACGGCAGGGTGACCAGATTGCTCAGCGAAGCATAGCCCGTGCCGAAATCATCAAGCACGATGCCAACTCCACTGGCCTGCAAATTACTCAGCATCTCGATGCTTTCGGCCCCGGCCAGAATGACGGTTTCGGTCACTTCCAGTTCCAGCCGTCTGGCCGGCAGGCCCGAACTCTGCAGTGCCTCGGCGATCACCTCCGCCAGACCGGCTTTCTGGATCTGTACGGGCGAGAGGTTGACCGCCAGCTTGTAGCGATCGGGCCACAAGGCAGCATCGCGGCAGGCGCGATGCAAAATCCACTCGCCCAGTGGCACGATCATGCCGGTCTCTTCAGCCAGGGGAATGAACTGGTCGGGCGGCACCATGCCCCGTTGCGGATGGCGCCACCGCACCAGCGCTTCGAAACTGCAGGTTTCCATCGTGGCGAGGCTGACAATGGGCTGGTAGTGCACTTCGAATTCGTCGCGCTGCAGGGCGAGCCGAAGGTCAAGTTCGAGTGCGTGCTGATCCTGCACCACCATATCCATGCCATCTTGAAAAAAGCTGAATAGCCCGCGTCCTGAAGCCTTGGAGCGGTACAGGGCCAAGTCGGCATTCTTGAGCAACTCGCTGGCAGCATCACCATGCAAGGGTGCGCAAGCGATGCCGATGCTGGTGCCCACCACCAGTTCCTGACCGTCCAGGGCGATGCCGGACGACACCGCCTCCAACAGGCGGGTGGCAAGTTGCCGGGCCTCAAGCGCGGGATTGCGGGCCACCCGCTAGATCACCGCAAACTCGTCCCCGCCCAGCCGCGCGACCAAATCCCCTGGTCCAAGCACGGCCACCAGCCGTTCGGCGGTGGCTACCAGCAGATTGTCGCCACTGGCATGACCCAGGGTGTCGTTGATCGATTTGAACCTGTCCAGATCCAGCATAAGCACGTTGAAGCGCTTGCCCTCCGCCAGGCCGGCGACGGCTTCTTCGAGCGTCTTCATCAGCAATGCCCGGTTGGGCAGGCCTGTCAGCGGGTCGTGGTGGGCCATGTGGGCCAGGTCGATCGCCATGTCCCGGATGTCGCGAAGATGGCCACGCTCAACCATGGCCTCGCGCAAGGTCTCGATCGCCA
>CAXBKI010000406.1:0-3547 GCA_963975955.1 uncultured Devosia sp. | reverse complement strand
GAGCTGGAAACGGCGCGGGTCGAGCTGGCCCAGGCACAGGCGTCGGTCGCCTCGGCCGAGGCGCAGCTGCGAACGGCGCGTCTGACGCTGGAGCGGACGCAGATCACGGCACCGATTGCCGGCGTCATCGGCGCGGTCAATGTACAGGTCGGCTCGTTGCTCACGGCCAGCCAGACAGATCCACTTACCACCATTCGCCAGATCGACCCGGTCGATATTGCGCTGGTCGAGAGCAGCGCCAACCTGCTCAGCTCACGGGCGGCTATGGAAGGCGGCCCGCTTGAAGAGGGGGCCGAGCGCCCCCCCGCACCGGTCGTGACGTTGACCCTGGAGGATGGCTCCACCTATGACCAGGAGGGCACCATCGCCACCATGGATCTGGTGGTCAGTGAAACCACGGGTACCTTCACGCTGCATGCGAGCATGCCCAACCCGAAACGCGTGCTGCTGCCAGGCATGTTCGTGCGCGCCACCATCGCCTTCGGACAGCAGGACAATGTCTTCCTGGTGCCGCAGCGTGCCGTCACCTTCAATGACGAGGGACAGCCGACGGCCTTCTTCGTCAGCGCCGAGGGAACGGCGGAGCAGCGCGTGTTGACTGCCGAGCGCGTGGTGAACAATGCCTGGGTGGTGACGGCCGGCATTGCCGCGGGCGATCAGCTCATCGTCGATGGCCTGCAGAAGATCCAGGTGGGCAGTGAAATCTCGCCACTGGAGGTCACCATCGAGGCCAATGGCGTCATCTATCAGGAAGCGCCCGCAGCAATGCCAGCCCCGGCCGGGGTCATGCCGGGCGGCGCCCCGCCAGAAGGCGGCATGCCCGCGGCAGACACTGCTGCGCCCGAAAACACGACAGAAAACAGTGGCGCACCAGCCGATGCGGCTGCGCAGGAAAACAATCAATGAGCGCGCTAGATACGGAACACAGCAAGAGTTCGGCCCTGCCAAGCCGCGGTTCGCTGGCCAGTTTCTTCATCGCCCGGCCGATCTTTGCCATCGTGCTGGCCATCGCGACCAGCCTGGGCGGTGCGGTCGGTATCTTCAGCCTGCCGATTTCGCAATATCCCGAGATTGCGCCCACGACGATCCGCATTGGCGCCACCTATACCGGCGCCAGCGCCGAAGCGGTCGAAAACTCGGTCACCACGGTGATCGAATCCGCCATGACCGGGTTCACGGACCTGCTCTACATGGAAAGCTCGTCCTCGAGCGGCTCCTCCAGCATCACACTGACCTTCGGCAATACGGTCGATGCCGACATTGCCCAGGTGCAGGTGCAGAACAAGCTGGCTCTGGTGGAAAGCCGCCTGCCTGACGCCGTGCAGCAGGCCGGCCTGACGGTCAACCGCTCCGGCAGCAGCATCCTGATGATCGGCAACATCATCTCCAATGACAGCCGCTACAGCTCCCAGCAGCTGGCCGACATCATGGATTCCACCATCCAGCCCGTGATCGAGCAGGTCGAAGGGGTGGGCAGTATCCTGTCCTTTGGCTCGGGCTATGCGATGCGCATCTGGCTCGATCCACTGTCGCTGGCGCAGTACAAGCTGACGCCAAGTGATGTGACCGGTGCGATCCAGCAGCAGAATGTCCAGGTGTCGGTGGGAGAACTGGGCTCGTCGCGGTCGTCTGAACACACCCGAGCAGTTCCGCGATATCGTGATTCGGGGCAATACTGATGGTTCGGTGCTGCGCCTGGGCGATGTGGCGCGGATCGAGCTCGGCCTGGAAGCCTATGGCTCGACCTCCACCTTCAACGGCGTGCCCTCGGCAGGCTTCGGCGTGCAGATGGCCAGCGGCGCCAATGCCATCAATACCGCCGACGCCGTGCATGCAGCGCTCGATGGCCTGGGTAATGCCCTGCCGGACGGCGTCGAGATTGTCTATTCCTACGAGACCACCCCCTTCGTCGAACTGTCGATCGAAAAGGTGGTGCATACCCTTATCGAAGCCATCGTGCTCGTCTTCATCGTGCTGCTGGTCTTTCTGCAGAACTGGCGGGCCACCCTCATCCCGATGATCGCCGTGCCCGTCGTCATGCTGGGAACGTTCGGGGTCCTGGCCGTGCTCGGCTATTCGATCAATACGCTCACCATGTTCGCCATGGTGCTGGCCATCGGCCTGCTGGTCGACGACGCCATCGTCGTGGTGGAAAACGTCGAGCGCATCATGGCCGACGAGCATCTGCCAGCCCGTGCAGCCACCGAAAAATCGATGGGCCAGATTACCGGCGCCGTTATCGGCATCGCAGCGGTCCTGACTGCCGTGTTCATTCCCATGGCCTTCTTTTCCGGCTCGGTCGGGGTGATCTATCGCCAGTTCTCGGTGACCATTGCCTCGGCCATGGTGCTCTCTGCCGTTGTCGCCATCGTACTGACGCCGGCGCTGTGCGTGCTGATGCTCAAGCCACACCAGCCTGAAAAGACTACACGGTTCAAGCCCTCCGCCTGGTTCAACACCCGTTTTGGCAAGCTGACCGGCGGCTATGTCGGTTCGGTGGGCTATATCATCCGCCGACCGCTGCGGGTGCTGGTGGTGTTTGCCGCCCTGCTGGGCGGCGCCTACTGGCTCTATAACCAGCTGCCCACCTCCTTCATCCCGGAAGAGGACCAGGGCGTGCTGATGACCATGATCACCCTGCCAGACGGCGCCAATGCCGACCGCACCCAGGCGGTGATCGACATGGTTGAGGACTATTACCTGACGCAGGAAACCGATGCGGTGGAGAGCGTGTTCATGACGCTCGGCTTCAGCCTTAGCGGCAGCGGCGAGAACAGCGCCATGGGTTTCGTTCGGCTCAAGGATTTCGATGAGCGGACGGACCCCAGCCTTTCGGCCTCCGCCGTCTCGCAGCGCGCGCTGATGTATTTCTCCCAGATCCGTGACGCCCAGGTATTTGCGCTAGCCCCGCCGGCTATCCAGGGGCTTGGCTCGTCCGACGGGTTCGAGATGGTACTGCTGGACCAGTCGTCCAATGGCGCCGACGCGCTGGGCGCGGCGAGCAATCAGCTGGCCCAACTGGCCGGCCAGACCGAAGAAGTCACCAATGTCCGCGGCAATGCGGGCGCACTGGATAGCCAGCTCCGGGTTATCATCGACCAGGAGAAGGCAGGTGCTCTCGGCGTCGATCTGTCGGCCGCCAACGAGATCCTGCGCATCGCCTTTGCCGGTAGCACGGTCAACGACTTCATCTATGGGGGCGAGATCAAGCCAGTAATGGTCCAGGGCGACGCGCCGTTCCGCATGCAACCGGACGACATCAAGACCTGGTTCGCCAAAAATGCCTCGGGCGAAATGGTGCCGTTTTCCGCCTTTGCCGACACTGAATGGGTGAAGGGCTCGGCCTCGCTGGCGCGATTCAACGGCATCTCATCGATCTCGATCAGTGGCAGCAATGCGTCAGGGGTGTCCTCTGGGGCGGCGATGGACAAGATGGAAGAACTGGTCGCCAGCCTTGACGGCGGCTATGGCGTCGCCTGGTCGGGGCTGTCCTATCAGGAGCGTCTCTCCGGCTCGCAGGCGACGACCTTGTATGGCGTATCCCTGC
>CAXBKI010000405.1:0-3548 GCA_963975955.1 uncultured Devosia sp. | reverse complement strand
GGCTGGGGTACGAAACGGCCCGCATGCTTGCCGAGCACGGTGCCCGCGTCATTCTTGCCGGCCGCAATGCCGATAAGGGCGCCGACGCAGTGGGCCGCATCCGCGCCACGACGCCCAAGGCCGATGTCGTGTTCGAAATAGTCGACCTGGGCAGCCTCGCCTCGATCGCCGCCTTCGGTACGCGCCTGCGCAGTGCAGGCGGGCCGATCGACATTCTGGTCAACAATGCCGGCGTCATGACCCCTCCAACTCGGTTGACCACCATCGATGGTTTCGAACTGCAATTCGGCACCAATCATCTGGGCCATTTCGCCCTGACCGGCCAATTGCTGCCGCTGCTCATCGCCGCCCAGGCACCGCGTGTCGTCACTGTTTCGTCTGGCGCGGCCCATTTCGGCCAGATCGATTTCGGCAATCTGCAGTCCGAGCGTGCCTATCGACCGATTCGCTCCTATGGCGCCTCCAAGCTCGCAAACCTGCTCTTCGCCCGCGAATTGCAGCACCGCAGCGACGCCAATGGCTGGAATATTCTCTCGGCCACCGCCCATCCCGGCTTCGCCCGCACTGATCTCCTCGCCAATGGGCCGGGCGAAATGCGGGGCATTGCCGGCATTGGCATGGCGCTCCTGCAGTCCTTCGCCAGCCATGATGCCACCGCCGGCGCCATCCCCACCCTGCTGGCGGCGACCGCGCCCAATGTGCACAAGCTCGATTACTACGGTCCCAGCCAGATGTTGGAGATGAAGGGGGCACCCAAGCTTGCCCGCTTGCCGCGCCGTGCCAAGGACGACGCTGCCGCCCGCCGGCTGTGGAGCGTTTCCGAACGGCTCACCGGCGTCACCTATGCGAGGGAGGAGGCGCTGGCTTGACAGCCCGGCATCACTCAGACACGTCTTGCCGCATGACCGGTTTCCTGCGTGCCCGCCAACCCGACCAGATCAATCTCCGCCGCGGACAATTGCTCGCTGCGGCGGCTGAGCTATTCGACGCCGAGGGCCCTTCCGGCGCCGGCCTCAACGCCATTGCGGCCAAAGCCGGCTTCACCAAGTCCAATGTTTATCGCTATTTCGAAAGCCGCGAGCAGGTGCTGCTCGAACTGTTCGAGGACGAGTTCGCCGATCTGGTGGAGGCACTCGAACAGGCCATTTCTGCCCAGCCGCTTGGCGACGTCGCCGCGCTGGCCGAGGCGATCACCGCGACATTCCTGGCCCGCCGGCGTTGCTGCGAATTGATCTCGATCCTCTCCAGCACGCTGGAACAAAATGTATCCGAGGAGACCATTGCCCGGGTCAAGACCCGCATGGCCGGCCAGAATGCTCGCTTTATCGCCGCATTGGTGGCGCGCATGCCCGGCGCTACGACGGCCGATTGCGGCTGGGCCGTCGCCATGATCGGCTCGCTGCTAGCCGGCATCTGGCCAAGCGCCAACCCGCCGCCCGCCGTCCGGGCGGTACTGACACGGCCCGAATTCGTGCACCTGCGCATGGTACCGGCACGCGATCTGACACGCGCGGCAAAGGCGTTGCTACAAAGCATCGTCTAGCCTTCTTCTGCCTCTCCCAGCGGCGTAGAGGTGAAAGCGCCATCAGCCGGACGCTTGCCGCGTCTATCGGAACATAGAGCTTTCCGACTCGACCGCGATGTCGAGATGCTCGGCCTGCACCACATCCAGCACCTTGCTGGGTGGATAGGTGAAGATAGCCACGCCGCCCTGATGGCGCGGGCTGTCATAGATCAGACCGTCCTCCCCAGCCGCACGCTGGCTCCTTGCCGAATTTCTGGCCCTTGGCATAGCTGGCTCTCTCATAGAGCCAGCTATCGTCGACACTCCTGCCGTAGAAATAAGCGCCAGCCAGGCGTGGGGGCGTTCGTCCGCTCATCATTGGGACGGCAACTTACTATCGCTGCCCATCCACAGGGTCTATTTCTGCGATCCGACCTCACAACGCCATGACCAACGATGCTGCAGCCTGACGCAGGTGTGCTACGAAAAAGGCCGTGTTGCTCATTCGGGTAGAGGGTCCGGAGACCGACACCGCGCCAATAATGCGGTGTTCGGTGCGGACGGCGACGGCCACGCACACCAGCCCTTCAACGAGTTCTTCCCGATCAATGCTGTAGCCGCACTCGCGTATGCGTTGACCGACTCGCCCATTGGCCAGGCCGCGTGGTTCTACGAGAAATACGAGCAGTGGACCGATCACGACGGTGACCCCGAGTCGCTACTGACCCGGGACGAAATGCTCGACAACATTACGTTCTATTGGCTGACCGCGACCGCTGCTTCGTCCGCACGGATCTACTGGCAGAGCATGCGCAGCTTCAAGGAGCACCCTATCTCGGTGCCAGGGCGAACAGGTCACCATCCGATCCCATAATGAGGGCGCGATCACTGCCTACGTAACCTACCCGCACTGGCAGGAAGCCGGGACGGATTGATATTGCTCGGGCGGCCTGACTGCGATCTTGGGGAAATGGCGGTCGAGCTTTCGATCCATATGGGCGCGTTGAAATGGCAAGGCGCGCATCGATGAAGCCCACGCTCAACAGCTGTGGCAGGTGCCTCCTGATTCGGACGAGGCACGGTCGGCTGATTGATCTGAAGGCGGTTGTCTATGAGGCAGGATGGCAGAATGCGCCGGCGGCGCTGCGACGCGATTTCGATCAGCCCGGATAGCGATCCTATCCGGCCATTCTGTGGCAATATTGGAACGCTGAACTTTGCTGGCAGGGGGGCGCATTAGGCTCACCTTGGCGGTGTCTTCTACCCACTTGGCAATCGTGGGCCGATGCGACCGGGGTGAGTGCTGCCGATGATGATTTTTAGGTTCAGGGTCGGGAAATCCTCACCATTATCGGCGCGAAGTGGATTGTTCTCGTCGTGAGCTTGCTTGAAGACCGGCCGCAGCGGTTTGCCGAATTGAAGCGAGACGTCGGCGATGTAACACAGAAGTCGCTGACTTCCGTGCTACGGGAGCTTGAAAAGAATGGGATCGCTGAGCGTATTGTATCGCCGACCGTGCCGCCGCGGGTCGATTTTGACCTTATTCCATTAGGGCGGAGCCTCCTGGTGCCGATCAAGGCGCTGAGGATCTGGACAATGGACAATCACCCCTGCGTCGTTGATGCGCGCTCGCGCTACGAAGAGAATGCGGCAGTCCAGATCGTCCTGTCGGGCGCCTCTCGGCCAATGAGGCGCCGCGCCAGAATGGATAGAGAGACCTAATGGAGCAGCACCAGGCAGCGAGGTGGCAGTTTTATGGTGCCGCCACCCTTGATCGAATGAGCGCCCGCTTCGGTGTGGGTATGAACCTCGATGGCCCAAGATGCTTTATGCGCCCGCTCTGGCATCCGAAAATCCACTTCGTTGTCGCGGGGATTAAACAGTACCATCAGTTCCCACCAGATGCCGTCCTGCCCCTTTAGGTCATCTCGAAACAGCCGGACGCCCAGCGTTGTGGCGCTGCCATCGAGCCAGTGTTCGGCGTGACGCTCACCCCCTTCGGGATTATACCAGGCCACGCCCATGCCATCGCGCCAACTGGCCC
>CAXBKI010000404.1:0-3567 GCA_963975955.1 uncultured Devosia sp. | reverse complement strand
TCATCGCGCCCAATCTGCGCGGTACGCTGGCCTCGCTGGCGATCCTGATCTTCATCTCCACCTGGAACGAGTACTTCTGGCCGCTGCTGCTCAGCCGCACGCCAGAGAACAGCGTGATCCAGATCGGCATCCAGATGTTCATGACCACCGAGGGCACCCAGTGGGGCCCGTTGATGGCCGCCTCCACCATGGCGAGTCTGCCGGTGCTGATCTTCTATGTCGTCCTGCAGCGGCAGGTCATCCAGTCCTTCATGAAATCGGGAATACGCTGATGCAGCCCCATGTCGATCGCCACCTTCCCATCAAGGGCACCTATAACGTCCGCGATCTGGGCGGCTACGCCGCCGCCACCGGCAAGACCCGTTTCCGCCGCGTCCTGCGCGCCGACGGGCTGCACCGGCTCGACGCTGACGGCATGGCCGTGCTGGTCAGGGAAGGCGTAACGACGGTCATTGACCTGCGCCATCCCGGTGAACTGGTGACGCATCCCAACCCCTTTGGCACGGGCGAGGTCGTGCACTACCACAACGTCTCCCTGTTTGACCGGCTCGAACCCATGACGCAGTCCGGCGGCGACCAGTTGCTCGAACTCTACAAGCTGGCCCTTGCCGAGCGCGGCGCCGCCATCGCCCACGTCCTGACCACCATTGCCAGGGCCCCCGCAGGCGCCGTGCTGTTCCACTGCACCGCCGGCAAGGACCGCACCGGCATCGTCGCTGCCCTGCTGCTGGCAACCGCCGGTGTCGAGGTCGACGCGATCGTGGCCGATTATGCCGAAACCGGCGCCCGCATTGCGCCGATGGTCGAGGAGATCATCGCCTCGGCGACCGCGCGCGGCACTGATGCCGAGGCGTTCCGGCCGCTTCTGGCTTCCGACCCGGCGACCATGGCGGCGACCATTGCTCATCTCGAGGCCGAGCATGGCTCGGTGCGGCAATACCTGGCCACGATCGGGCTGGACGATGCGACAATTGACGCGCTCAACGCGCGCCTGCTGGGAGAGGCATAATGGCCAAGCTGGTCCTGTCCGGTCTCAAGAAAACCTATGATGGCAAGCAGGTGCTGCATGGCATCGATGTCGACATTGCCGACGGGCAGTTCGTGGTCATTGTCGGGCCGTCCGGCTGCGGCAAGTCCACACTGCTGCGCATGATTGCCGGGCTCGAGGATATCGACGAGGGCAGCATTGCCATCGACGATATCGATATGAGCAACATCGATCCGGCCGACCGCGGCTGCGCCATGGTGTTCCAGAACTACGCCCTCTATCCGCATATGACGGTTCGGCAAAACATGGCCTACCCGCTCAAGATCGCCCGCGTGCCCGCAGCCGAGCGCGAGCGCCGGGTCAACGAAACGGCAGCCATCCTCAGCCTGACCGAATATCTCGATCGCCGCCCCGCGCAGCTGTCCGGTGGGCAGCGCCAGCGTGTTGCCATGGGGCGCGCCATCGTGCGGGAGCCTTCGGTGTTCCTGTTCGACGAGCCGCTCTCCAATCTGGATGCCACCCTGCGCGTGCAGATGCGCATCGAGATCAAGCGGCTGCACAAGCGTCTCAAGGCAACCTCGATCTTTGTGACCCATGACCAGGTCGAAGCCATGACGCTGGCGGACCTGCTGATCGTGATGAATGGTGGGCGTGTCGAGCAGGTCGGCAGCCCTGGCGAAATCTATCGCAATCCCGCTTCCACTTTCGTCGCCGGATTCATGGGCGCGCCCGCCATGAATCTGCTGCCCGCTACCGTCCGCAAGGATGGTGCGCTGGCGTTTGACATCGCCCCGCAGTTCGGACTGCTCGACGTTCCGGGTCTGCCGGCCGGCGTCAGGTTCACCCTGGGCATCCGTCCCGAATGCATCCGGATATCCTTTGATCCGGCGCGCGGCCTGCCGGCCACGGTCGACCTGGTCGAAGAGCTGGGCGGGTCTCGGGTGGCCTATTGCGCGATAGGGTCACTCGAACTGGCGATCGTGCTGCCCGCAGGGGACCAACACTATGAGGGCCGCCAGGTCTTCCTCGATTTCGACCGGACGGCCTGGAAACTGTTCGACCCTGAATCGGGCAGACGGATGGATCTGGCGGCACTGCCGTCAGGCGCCGCGGAGAACCGCGGTCGGATTCCCGCATGATCATGGGATACAGGAATGCAAAGGGGAGCGCCGCAGCCCCGAACAGGCGTGCTTGAGCCGCAGATGCGGGGCGTCCATGCAGAGCACCGTCCCGTGCCGGCCACTGGCGATCGCTTCTGCTGCGGAGCCCAGCCAGGCCGGCTCACTCCAGCCATCGCTCCAGCCCGCCCAGCGTCTGCAGCCCATATTCCACTGCGCCGAACGACACCACGACCTGCCGCCGTTCACGGCTGGGATGTAGCTGGCGCATCGTCAGCACGGTCTTGCCGTCAGCCTGCTCGTCGAACGTCACCACCATATAGAAGCTGTTGGGATCGCCGTCCTCCCCGCCATAGTCGATGACAATCCGCTCATTGGGAACGATCTGGACGAACCGCATCAGGTTGGGAAAGCGCTGCGGCTTGCCTTCAAACACCCCCACCATGTCGAAGCGCCAGAACCCGCCCTCCCGCATGTCGGCCTCGTGGCTCTCGATGTTCAGGCCGTCCGGACCATACCACTGGCTGAGCGCCACCGGATCCATCCAAGCGGCGAACACCTTGGCACGTGGGTGGTTGAGCACCTTCACCAAAACGATTTCGCGGTCCATCGACCAGGTTTCGAGCAAATCCTCGAACAGCATCGTCATCGGCGTTACCTTCACGTCCTGTCGAGATAGCGCTCCAGCCGGTCGAGTCGTTCGGCCGCACGTCGGCGCTCGGTTTCCATCCAGTCGGCTGCCGCGTTGAAACGCTCCGGCACGAGCCGGCACCATCGGCTCCGGCCCCGTTTCTCGCTGACAATCAGCCCGCAATCCTCCAGCACCTTGAGATGCTGGGAAAACGAAGGCAGGGCCATGTCGAACGGCGCCGCCAGGGCAGTTACCGGCAATTCACCCTCGCGCAGGCGCGATACCACGGCCCGTCGCGTCGGGTCGCTCAGCGCATGAAAGGCCAGGTCCAGGGGGCTCGAATGGTAAGGCATGCCCAAGGCCTATCGCCGACCTCGAGCGCGGTCAATCATTAAAAGGCACTTGCCTTACTATCGACGCCACAATATGAAGGCATATGCCTTACTAATCTGTTCTCGGGAGCCCGCCATGGCCGTTCGCGTCGATCTGATGATATCTCTCGATGGCTTTGCCACCACCACCGACGGCACGCCCGAAAAGCCCTTCGGCGACGATTGGGCGCGCCTCACCGCTTCCTATGTCGCCACCCGCACCTTCCGCGAGCGTGTTTTCCACGACAAGTCGGGAGCCGGCACCACCGGCCTCGACGACGATTATGCGCGCGCCTATTTCGAAAACACCGGCGCTGAAATCATGGGTGCCGGCAAGTTCGGCCTCCACGACTTCCCCGACGATCCGGATTGGAAAGGCTGGTGGGGCGACGAGCCACCGTTCCACTGTCCGGTTTTCGTCCTCACGCACCGGCCGCGTCCCACCCTCGTGCTCTCCGA
>CAXBKI010000403.1:0-3592 GCA_963975955.1 uncultured Devosia sp. | reverse complement strand
GCTCAAGCGGGTGATGAAGGCCTTCGACTGGCAACTGCACAAGAAGGGCTACATCCCCATATCGGGGCAGATCGTAGATGCTTCGCTGGTGCCGGCGCCCAAGCAGCGCAACACCGACGGCGAGCGGGACGCCATCAAGGCTGGCAAGACAGCGCAGGAGATCTGGCCGGACGAACCGGCCAAGGCGGCGCAGAAGGATACCGACGCCCGCTGGACGCTCAAGATCGGCGGCAAGGTGCGCTACCGGCCGGACGGCACGCCGCTGCCCATGATCGCCATCCCTGTATTCGGCTACAAAAGCCACATCAGCATCGACCGGCGCTATGGCTTCATTCGAGCTGCGGCCGTCACCTCCGCTTCCCATCCCGATGGTCGGATGCTGCGCCATGTCATTGATCGGGAGAACACCGGCAGCGAGGTCTGGGCCGACAGCGCCTACCGCTCACAGAGCAACGAGGCTTGGCTCAACGAGCGCATGCTGACAAGCCGGATCCATCGGCGCAAGCCCAAGGGCAAGTCGATGCCGATCGCGACAGCGCGGGCCAATGCGGCCAAGTCCTCGATCCGAGCCAGCATCGAGCATGTATTCGCCCATCAGAAGAACCGGTTCGGTCTGTTCATCCGCACCATCGGCCTCACCCGGACCGAGGCGAAACTGACGCTGGCTAACCTGGCCTGCAACTTCGACCGCCTCGTCTTCCATGAAAAGCGCACCGTCGCGGCATGAGTCTGCCCGGAGTACCGGGAAATGCCCGTGTCGGGCACCGTAGACCGTCAAATGCGGTCCTAAATCAGCCAAAACCGCTGAAATTAGCCGGCTGTCACCGCGACGCCAGGCTCACCGACCTAGTTTTTGCGGGTGTCCAGATCGTGGATGCCTGGCTGGTGCCTGCACCCAAGCAGCGCAATACCGATGACGAGCGAGAGGCCATCAAGGCGGGTAAATCGGCTGACGAGATATGGCCGAACGAGCCAGCCAAGGCGGCGCAGAAGGATACCGATGCCCGCTGCACCCTCAAGATCGGCGGCAAGGTGCGCTACCGACCTTGACGGCACCCCGCTGCCCATGATCGCCATCCCGGTGTTTGGCTACAGAAACCACATCAGCATCGATCGGCGCTCTGGGTTCATCAGAGCAGCGGCGGTGACCTCCGCTTCCCATCCTGATGGTCGGATGCTGCGCCAGGTCATCGACCGGGAGAATATGGGCAGCGAGTTCTGGGCCGACAGCGCCTATCGCTTACAGAGCAATGAAGCCTGGCTCGCCGATCGCATACTGATCAGCCGGACCCTCGCCTGGCGTTACTAGATGTTCGCAGTCCGCTCACCCTATGCACGGCGACGTGTGAGCCTTCGCTGAACGCACTCTTCAGGAGTATTCGTCACCGGCCAATACGCCGAGCAAATACTGCCCATAGGCGTTCTTCTTCATCGCAACCCCCAGCCTTTCGAGCTGGGCCGCGTCGATATTGCCCATGCGGAAGGCAATTTCCTCGGGGCAGGCAATCTTGAAGCCTTGGCGCTTTTCCAGCGTCGCCACGAATTGCGCCGCGTTGAGTAAGCTGTCGGGCGTGCCGGTGTCGAGCCAGGCATAGCCGCGCCCCATCAGTTCAACCGAAAGCTGGCCGCGTTCGAGATAGGCGCGGTTGACGTCGGTGATTTCCAGCTCACCACGCGGTGAGAGTTTCAGGTTGGCGGCGATGTCGACCACCTGCTGGTCGTAGAAATAGAGACCGGTTACAGCCCAGTTGGAGCGAGGCTTTTCGGGCTTTTCCTCGATGCTGACAGCGCGCATTTGGTCGTCGAAATCGACCACGCCGTAACGCTCGGGATCAGCGACGCGATAGGCAAAGACCGTTCCGCCGCTCTTGCGGTCTACGCCGCGTTGCATGATTTCGGGCAAACCGTGACCGTAGAAAATATTGTCGCCCAGAACGAGCGCCGAGGGACCGCTGGCAACGAAATCGGCGCCGATAATGAAAGCTTGGGCGAGACCATTGGGCTGGGGTTGCACGGCATAGGTCAGCGACAGGCCCCATTGCGACCCGTCAGACAGCAGGCGCTTGAAGCCATCGGCTTCGTGCGGCGTGGTGATGATCAAGATTTCTCGGATCCCGGCCAGCATCAGCGTGGTCAGGGGATAGTAGATCATCGGCTTGTCATAGACCGGCACCAATTGCTTGGAGACGGCCAGGGTCATCGGATGGAGCCGCGTGCCCGTGCCGCCGGCCAGAATGATGCCCTTCATGCGCGCTGCTCCTCGAGCTTTTGGTTTTCCGCGCCGGCCAGAAGGCGGGCGATCGTGTGATGGGTGGGGGTGCGCCAGTGCGGCATGGTGATGCCGTGAATGCTGCGAAGTTTTGTGGTGTCGAGGCGGGAATTGGCCGGGCGCTTTGCCCCGGTCGGATAATCAGCCGAACCGATGCGGGTCACATTGGCCGACGGGCCGCCGAGGCTGGCGGACTGGGCAAAGATTTCAATGGCGAAATCGGCCCAACTGGCTTCACCCGTGCCGGTCATATGGAAAATGCCGCGCAGAGCAGCGTCATCGGGGCGGTCAATCAGATTGGCCGCGACCTTGATCACAGCATCGGCGATATCGAGTGCCGACGTGGGATTGCCGTGCTGGTCATCGACCACGCGCAGTTCAGGCCGCGTGGCTGCAAGCTTGAGTATGGTCTTGAGGAAGTTGCTGCCGAAGGGCGAATAGACCCAGGCGGTGCGCAGGATGGCGTGGCTATAGGTGGCCTTGGCAACGGCCCGTTCGCCGGCCAGCTTGGTCTGGCCATAGATGCCTAGCGGATTGGTCGGGTCGCTCTCGATATAGGGCGTTGGCTTGCTGCCATCAAAGACATAGTCGGTCGAGAGGTGGATGATGGGAATGCCAATTTCGCCGGCAAGCCGGGCCAGCACTGCGGGACCATGGGAATTGATCCGCTCTGCCAGATCGGCTTCCGTTTCGGCCTTGTCGACCATGGTATAGGCCGCCGCCGAGACTATGGCATCAGGCTTTGCTTCGGCGATGCGGAACAAGCCTTCCTGCGAATTGGCGAGGTCCAGCTCCGGGCGGCCCATGGCCATGATCTCGACGCCCTTGACCGCCCCGCGCTCGATCAGCGCTGTGACCACCTGCCCGGTCTTTCCCGTGACTAGCAGTCTCATCCTGCGGCCTTATTGCTGGTCGTCAGCCCAAGCCGCTCACCAGCATAGTTTTGGCGCAGCGGCTGCCACCACCAGTCATTGGCCAGATACCAGTCGACGGTGCGGGCAATGCCGGTATCAAAATTCTCCTGTGCCGTCCAACCCAGTTCTGTCTCAAGGCGTGTCGCATCAATAGCATAGCGCGCATCATGGCCGGGACGGTCGGCGACGAACTGGATCAGTTCTTCCCGCGGTCGATGTGTCGGCAGACGCTCGTCGAGCAAGCTGCAGATGCGGCGCATGACGTCGATGTTCTTGACCTCGTTGCGGCCGCCAACATTGTAGGTCTCGCCCACCCTGCCTCGCTCAATGATGAGATCGAGCGCACGCGCATGGTCTTCGACATAGAGCCAGTCACGGATATTGGTGCCTTGGCCATAAACCGGTAGCG
>CAXBKI010000402.1:0-3605 GCA_963975955.1 uncultured Devosia sp. | reverse complement strand
GCCAGGCGGCCGCCAATGAACACCCCAATGGTCGAGCCCACGCCATAGAGCAGGAGCAGCCAGGGAACCATGCCTGTGTCCAGCCCTGTCACCTCACGCAGCAAGGGGGCGATATAGGTGAACAGGCTGTATTGGCCGATCATCACCAGCACGACGATGATCAGCGAGGTGATAATCTGCTGGCGGGCTAGCGCCTTGAACTCGCGCCAGAAGCTGCCGCCGGTTGCGGTTGCACCCTCCGTGCGCGGCAGGGCGATGGCGATGATCAGGGTGGCGAGCAGACCCAGTGCTCCAACAGCCCAGAAGGTGGCGCGCCAGCCGAGCGCATTGCCAATGGCGGTGCCGCCGGGGACGCCAAGGATATTGGAGACGGTAAGGCCCGACAGGATCAGCGCGACGGCAAAGCCGCGCTTGTTGGCGGGGACCAGGTTGACGGCCACGACGGCAGCAATGCCGAAATAGGTGCCGTGCGCGACAGAGACGATGACGCGGGCCGCCATGAGCAACTCAAAGGACGGCGCCAGCGCACATAGGGCCTGACCCAGTGTGAAAAGTGCGCCCAGCGCCAGAATCAGTGACTTGCGGGAAATTTTCTTGGTCGCCACCGCAACGATAGGCCCGCCGATGGCGATGCCAATGGCGTAGCCGGTTACCAGATAGCCAGCCACCGGGACTGTGACGCCAAGGCCGCTGGCGACCTCGGGGAGAACGCCGGCAATAACGAACTCGGCCGTGCCGAAAGCGAAGGCGGCAAGAAACAGGGCAATAAGGGGCAGGAACATGGCGTGATACCGCCTGAGGCGGGCCTCGATTGAAATCACCTCAAACCACAGCTCAATGGGGGCAGCAATCAACAAATTGCTCGTACGCCTATAGAAAAGCTGTAACGGTAGGCCCGTGGCTGGTCATGCGGGACCCACAATTTGCCGGCGGGCAAGCCACCTTATGAAACTGGAGGCAGATAATGACGGTGTCTGGTGAAACTAAACGGCGCTTTGCCTTGGCGACGGCACTGCGCGGGGCATTCATGCTGGTGGCAGGACTGTATGCGGTGATCTGGCCAGCCGAAGCGCTGACCATTCTGGTCCTGGCGGGCGGCATTCTGCTGCTGATCGATGGCATACTCGGTCTGTGGAGCCTGACTTTCGGCGGCGGCAAGAGCGGCAATTACTGGTTCGACGTGGTGTCCAATGCCCTTTCGCTGCTGTTGGGGGTACTGATCCTGATCAGCCCGTTGCTGGCGACGATCTTTACGGTGACCGTGATGGCAACGCTGGTTGGTATCGCTGCGCTGGTGGTGGGGGTGATGCAGATCGTGGTGATTACCCGCGAGCGCGAACATTATGCCCGGATCTGGCCCGTTGTACTCTCGGGCGTATCCTATGTGCTGCTTGGCCTGGTGTTTCTGTTCTTTCCGCTGCTGACCGCCTCGATCGGGGTGATCTTTGGCGGCGTGCTGCTGATCATGTTCTCGTTCGGCCTGTTCGGTTGGGCCTGGCGGCTATATCAGCGCAGCAAGAGCGTCTAGCGGTAGATGATGGCGATGCCGGCAACGGTATCGTCCTGCCGGTAAACCTGGGCGCCGCCGGGGATGGTCAGTTCGATATTGCCCAAACCATCCCAGCGCGGCGCCAGGTCGGAAGCGGCACCAATGGAGACAAAGCTGACGGCGTCCGGCGGCAAGTCCTCGCCGGCTGGAATGAGTGCTGCCTGGATGTTGGGGGCCGAATCGAGGCCGCAACTGCGTGAAAATACCAGCAGATCATAGGCCTTGTCTGGCGATGTCAGGCGTGCCTGCACCTGGGTGGTGCACGACGGTAAAAGCCCGGTCACTGCCCAAAGCAGTCCGCCGATGACGAGTGCGGGCAGGGTGGTCAGAACGATCAGAGTGCGAAAGCCGAGTTTGGCGGTGGAAGCCACGAAACCGTCCGTGCTGTGGATAAGATGATGACCCGTGACTCGGGCCCTGGGAATGCTTATCTAACACTCCATGCGATTTTCCGATCAGTTTCTGGATGAGATCCGCCAACGCCTGCCGATTACGCAGGTGGTGGGCGAGCACGTGATCTGGGACAAGCGCAAGAGCCAGCCAGCCAAGGGCGACATGTGGGCCTGCTGCCCGTTCCATGGTGAAAAGAGCCCGAGTTTCCACGCCGATGACCGGCGCGGCATCTATCATTGCTTTGGCTGCGGCGTGTCGGGTGACCATTTCCGGTTTTTGACCGAAAAGGCCGGGATGAGCTTTCCCGAGGCGGTCGAGCGGCTGGCCGAGATGGCCGGCGTGCCGATGCCGGCGCGCGACGAGCGCCAGGAACAGCGGACCGCCGAACGCAAATCGCTCACCGATGTGATGGAACTGGCGACCAGGTATTTTGAAGCCGCGCTCAGTCACAATATCGGGGCGCGGGCACGGGGCTATCTGCTCGAGCGTGGTGTCTCGGCGCAAAGCCAGGCGCGGTTCCGGATCGGCTTTGCGCCTGACAGCCGAAACGGCCTGAAGGAACATCTGGCAGCCAATGGCGTCTCGGCGCAGGACATGATCGATACCGGCATGGTGGCCGTGCGCGAGAATGATCCGCTGCCCTATGACCGGTTCCGCAACCGCGTGATGTTTCCGATCACCGATTTCCGGGGGCGGGTGATCGCCTTTGGGGGCCGGGCACTCTCGCCCGATGTGCCGGCGAAATACCTCAACTCTCCCGAAACCGAACTCTTTCACAAGCGGCAGACGCTTTATAATGGCCAGTCAGCGCGACAGGCGGCGCGCGATGG
This sequence comes from uncultured Devosia sp., assembly GCA_963975955.1. Lineage (GTDB taxonomy): Bacteria > Pseudomonadota > Alphaproteobacteria > Rhizobiales > Devosiaceae > Devosia. The sequence continues at coordinate 833 of CAXBKI010000402.1, read as the reverse complement.
CAGCACCATCGTGGTGGTGGAAGGCTATCTCGATGTCATCGCGGCGGTGGCAGCGGGCTTTGAGGGCACGGTGGCGCCGCTGGGGACGGCGCTGACGGAAGAACATCTGCAATTGCTGTGGCGGATGAGCCCGGATCCGATCCTGTGTTTTGACGGCGACAAGGCAGGGCTCAAGGCTGCCCAGCGCTCGGCCGATCTGGTACTGCCCCATCTCAAGCCCGGCTTTACGGTGCGGATTGCCACGCTTCCCGAGGGGCAGGATCCTGACGACCTGATCAAGGCCCAGGGGCGCGGGGCATTTGCCGACGTTCTGGATCGGGCGCGTAGCCTGTCCGATGTCATCTGGAGCATGGAGACGGGTGGGCTGGTGCCGGAAACGCCCGAGGCGCGGGCCGCCTTGCAGGCGCGTTTGCGCGAGCGGGCCAACTCGATCCAGGATTCGTCGGTGAAGTTTCACTATGGCCAGGCTTTCGACGAAAAGCTGCGGGCGTTTCTGGCGCCGGTCCGGCAGAACCGGTTCGAACCGCGGGGCGGGCAACAGCGCTATGGGCAGAGCGGCGCCTATGGTTATCCGGGCCGGGGGACACCCAAGCTGGTTGTTTCGGACACGCTGCGCAATTCGCGCCTGCTCAAGCCCGGCTCGGTAGCTGACGCCACGCCGCGCGAGGCGGCCATCATCCTGAGCGTGGTCAACCACCCCGCATTGGTGGAAGACAGCTTCGAGGCGCTGGCCAATCTGGACTTTGAAACGCCCGCTGCGCAGAAGGTGATGGGCGAGATCCTGAGCCTGGTAGTCCGCCATCACGACATATCCGCGGTAGATCTGCGGGCCG
>CAXBKI010000401.1:0-3607 GCA_963975955.1 uncultured Devosia sp. | reverse complement strand
GATCGGCACCGAGCTTGGCCGTGGCATCGCGCATCGCAGCCAGATCCACCACGGCAGGAACGCCGGTAAAATCCTGCATCAGCACGCGCGCCGGACGATAGGAAATCTCGTGTTCGGAAGCGCGCGTGACGAGCCAGATCGCCACAGCCTCGATATCGGCCTTGGTGACCGTACGGTTGTCTTCGAACCGCAGCAGGTTTTCGAGCACCACCTTCATCGAGTGGGGCAGGCGCGACACGCCGGCCAGGCCGTTCTTTTCGGCTTCGACGATCGAGTAGTAGGTGTAGGTCTTGCCGCCGACCACCAGGGTCGATTTGGACTTGAAGCTGTTTATCGAGGTCACTGTTGTTCCGCCCGTCATCTCGTGTTGCGGCAGGCACCCCGGTCCGGGAAAATCTCCCAAAAACCGCTCAACAGCGCCGCCCTTCCTGGAATGACTCCAATCTATAGGCGCTTATAGAGAAAGACGATTGGGCTTGCCAGCCCGACCTGTCGTTCAATACGAGAAGGGGTCATGACTGATCAGCAAGTCTATCCCCCGTTTACAATGCGTGCCAACGGCCTGAGCTGCGGCCGTGGCGATCTCGTGCTGGCCAGAGATCTCGATTTTACGCTGCGCAATGGCCAGTGCCTGCTGCTGCGCGGCCCCAATGGAACGGGCAAGACCACCTTGTTGCTGACCCTGGCCGGCACGGTTGCACCATTGGCCGGGAGCTTTGCTGTCGGCGGCGCCGGCGAGGACGGTCCCCTGCTGCACTATTGCGGCCACCGCAATGCCATAAAGCCGCGCCTGAGTGTGCTGGAAAACCTCGCCTTCTGGGCGGCCATCAACGACCCGACCGGCATCTCGCCGATCGCAGCACTGGCCGAAGTCGGGCTGGATGCATTGGCCGGTCTCGACGCCGGCTATCTCTCGGCCGGGCAGTCGCGGCGGCTGGCACTGGCCCGGCTCCTGGTGAGCCTGCGCCCGCTCTGGCTGCTCGATGAGCCCACCGCCGCTCTTGACGATCAGGGGCGTCGCCTGGTGGCCCGCCTGCTCGAGGGTCATCTGGCCATGGGCGGCATGGCCATCATCGCGACCCACGAGCCGATCGCCCTGACCGATCCGGCGCCTCTGCGCACCCTGGACCTGGAGCGTGCGGCGTGAACGCCTTTGGCGCCATGCTGCAACGCGAACTGCGCCTGGCCCTGCGCGGCGGTGGCGATGTGCTGACCCTGGTGCTGTTTTTTGTGATTGTCGGGGCAATCGTTCCCTTCGCCGTCGGTCCCGATCAGGCCCTGCTGGCCGCCATTGCTCCCGGCATTGTCTGGATTGCCGCCTTCCTGGCCATGCTGCTGGGCCTGGATCGCCTGTTTCGGCCCGACCATGAAGACGGCTCCCTGGTCCTGCTGCGCCACGCCCAAATGCCGATGAGCGCCATCGTTGTCGCAAAATTGATCGCGCACTGGATGGTCTCGGCGCTGCCCCTGCTGCTGGCCAGCCCGATCCTGGCGCTGCTGCTGGCGATGGACCTGGACACCTTCGGCCGTACCCTGTTGTCGCTGACCCTGGGACCCCCGGCGCTGGCGGCTTTTGGCGCCATTGGCGCCGCCGTCACGGTGCCGATTCGGCGCGGCGGGCTGATCGCTCCCATTCTGATCGCCCCGCTCTCGGTGCCCGTGCTGATCTTCGGGGTCGGTGCCATCACCTCCCCGCAGGCCGGCTCGGCAGCCCTGCTTCTTGCGGCATTGAGCCTCATGACGGTGGCCCTGGCTCCCTTTGTCGCCGCCTTTGCGCTAGGAACGGCAGAAGACTAGCCTCAACGAGCCCGAACTTTGCCAGATGGTTACCAGAAAATCCCATGCATGATGACACGATGACACGGCAGAACTGGTGGCAACGGATCGCCCATCCCGGGCAGTTCGTCGCCTGGACCGCGCCCCTGCTCTGGCCGCTGACGATTCTGACCGCCGCGCTTTTCGTGCTGGGCCTCTGGTTCGCCTTCTTCAATTCACCCCAGGACTACCAGATGGGCGACACCGTCCGCATCATGTATGTCCACGTCCCCAATGCCTGGCTCAGCCAGTTCGTCTATGGGGTCATGGCGGTATCGGCCCTGGGCACGCTGGTCTGGCGCCACCCCATGGCGGACGTGTCTATGAAGGCCGCAGCCCCGCTAGGTGCGCTCTTTACCGCGCTGGCGCTGTTTACCGGCGCCCTGTGGGGCCGCCCCACCTGGGGCACCTTCTGGCAATGGGACGGTCGCATGACCTCGACCCTGGTCCTGCTGTTCATCTATCTGGGCATCATTGCGCTCTGGCGCGCCTTTGACGATCAGCTCCGGGCCGCCCGCGTGGTGGCCGTGTTTACCCTGGTGGGCGCGATCAACATCCCCATCATCAAGTTCTCGGTCGACTGGTGGAGCACGCTGCACCAGCCCGCCAGCGTGTTCCGCGCCGATGGCCCGCGCATGCCCGGATCGATCCTGACGCCGCTATTCGTGATGTTTTTCGCGTTTACATTTCTGTTTCTGACGCTGCACCTCAAGGCCGTGCACACCGAGGTCAGGCGCCGGCGCGTGGCAGGTCTGGCGCGCAGGCTGGCGCAGGGAGCCGCCGCATGATTGACCTGGGTCCACACGCCGTATTCATCATCTGGGCCTATATCGGCGTCGCTCTGGGCGTCGGCGGCCTGATCGCCTGGACAATGCTCGATGCCCGCGCCACCGCCCGCAAACTTGCGGCGCTCGAGGCCCGCGCCCCGCGCCGCACCACGACGGAGCCCGCAGCGTGATGCGCTATGTCCTGTTCGGCCTGCCGCTGCTGGCCCTGGTGGCGCTGGTCGCCGTCTTCGCCTTGTCGATCAATCGCGACCCCGGTCTGGTGCGCTCCGTGCTCATCGACAAGCCCGCCCCGGCCTTTGCGCTCGAGGCCGTGCCCGAGCTGGGGGTGCCCGGCTTTGCCACCGCCGATCTCACCGGTCAGGTCAGCGTGGTCAATGTCTTTGCCAGCTGGTGCATTCCCTGCCGCGCCGAGCACCCCTTGCTCATGGCGCTCAACGACATTGCCGGTGTCAGGCTGCTCGGCATCAACCAGGCCGACGCGCCTGAGAATGCCCGCGCCTTCCTCGCCGAACTGGGCAATCCCTACGCCGCCGTGGGCGCCGACCGTGACCGCCGCGTTTCGATCGACTGGGGCGTCTATGGCGTGCCCGAAACCTTCGTCGTGGACAGCGATGGCATCATCACCTTCAAGCATGTCGGGCCGCTGACGCCGCAATCGGTCGAGAGCGAACTCCTTCCGGCCATCGCCAGAGCCCGCCGCTGAACGCCTCGTTCAGCCTGGGTTCAGCCTGGGCTTGCCATAGTGTTGGCATTGTTCTGGTGTTGAAAGCCTGCCATGTTGACCACCATCCGCTCATTCATCCGCGACCAGGCCGGCGTGACCCCGATTGAATACGGGCTGATCGCCGCCATTATTGTGGTCTTTGCTACGGCCGCAGTGTCGGCCGCCGGTTACAATATCCACGACCTGCTGGGCACGGCGTCCCCGAACTGACCAACCGCTAGAAGTCGCTGGTCAGCCCCTTGATCTCCCAGTCGCCATAGCGCCCGGGTTCGAGACCACC
>CAXBKI010000400.1:0-3608 GCA_963975955.1 uncultured Devosia sp. | reverse complement strand
CCTTCGTGCAGCATTTCGGCTACCAGATGAACGCCTATGCCCTGCTCGTGCGACGCTGGCGCTCGCAATATCTGCGCGGCATCGGCGAGGTGATCCGGGCGGCCATCGGCAAGGCTCACCTCTGGCCATTGCTGCGCGAGATCCGTGAACTGCGCCTGTGGGCCGCGGTCTATGCCGGGGCCTTTGCCCTGCTGCTGACCCTGATACTGGTTCCCGACAAGACGCTGGCGCTGCTGATCTGCCTGGTGGCCATTGCCGGGGTGATCGGGGTGATGGCCCTCAAGCATGCCAGCCTGGGCATCGGGCTCTATTCGGTGACCGCATGGGTCTTCATGGCCGCCGCGCTGCCGCTTGGCCTCGTCCGGTCGCGGCTGGATCCGGGGGCCTGGATCGACAGCCGCGTGCTGCACAAAGCCGATGCGTAGCCTGCTGGGCGCCGCGCTGGTGCTGCTGGCCACCCTGGGCGTAACCGCGCAGGACTGGCCGGCGGTGCGCGAAACTACGCTCGAAGTCGCGCCGGGCAGTCCGCTGGATTTCTCCGCCATCCTGCCCAATGGGTCAATCAATGCGGCGCGCCGGGTGATCATCGCCAATGGGCGTTTTGCCATGAGCGACGCCCCCGACAGGCCCTTGCCCCTGCTATGCGCCTCCCTGGCATGGAGTCCCGCCTCGGGCGGTTTTCCCGACCATGACGGCGCCGACCGCTATGCCCGCCAGCTGGCCATGCACGGCTATAATGTGGCGCGGCTGCATTTCATGGAATCGGCGCTGATGTTCGGGCGCCAGGACGATTTCGATTTCGACCCCGAAGTGCTCGACCGCATTCATTACCTGCTGGCCGCCCTCAAGCGGGAAGGCATTTCCTGGATCGTGGACGGAATGACCTCGGCGCGCGGCGGGCTGGGCGGCCATGACGACCGCTGGGACGGCAAGGGCGATCTCAAGCAATCGGTCTTGCTGGAAGCGAGCGGGCTGGCGCACTGGCGGCAGCTGCAGCAGGCCATTCTGGGCACGGTGAACCCCTATACCGGCATCGCCCCGATCGCCGACCCGGCACTGGCCCTGATCGTGCTGGTCAATGAAGGCGGGCTGGAGTTTGACTCCATCGTGGCCCAGGGTCAGGGCGCGGCCAGCTACTCGCCCATGATCACCACCGCGTTCAATGCCTGGCTGCGGCGGCACTATGCCGACAGCGCGGCCCTTGCCGCGGCCTGGGGCGGCTTGAGCGGAGGCGAAAGCCTCGAGCAGGGCAGCATCGCCCTGCCGGCCAATCGCTATGCGCCCTCGCCGCGCTATCGCGACGTGCAGCGCTTCTTCATCGAGGCGGAGACGGCCGGCACCGCGGCCATGTCCGCGATCCTGCGCGAGATGGGCTATCAGGGCGCCATCAGCAACTACAATAACTGGCCCATCCTGCAGGCCAATGTCAGCCGCCGCGATCTTGAGGCGCTGACGATGAACATCTATTTCGACTGGGTGAGCGGCTACGCACCGGGCACGCGCATCGAGCAGCAAAGCTCGATTGCCAAAGGGCTCGACTATATTCGCCTGGCGGCCTCGACGCGGCGGCTGGGCAGGCCGTTCGTGCTGACCGAATATGATCACCTGTTCTGGAACCGCTATCGCTACGAGGCGGGCCTGGCCGTGCCCGCCTTTGCCGCCTTCCAGGGATGGGACGGGCTGTGTCGGCATGGCCATGGACCAATTGCGCTGCGCTATGGCGAAGAGGCGCCGCATAAGCGGCAGATGCTGCCCTACGCCATCGCCCTCGATCCGGTGGCACGGGCCGGCGAGACGCTGGCAGCCCTGCTGTTCCGGCGCGGCGATGTCGCGCCCTCGGCGATCACCATTGGGTTCGCCACCGATGGCGATAGTGGCCTGGGCCCATCCATCGCCGCGCGCGAGCCGGAAGAGCTCACCGCCCTGATGGCCTTGGGGGCCATCGGGTTGCAGGAAGGCGGCGGGACCGGGGTTCCGGCCGATCGCGCCAGCACCGATCTTTCGGCGATGGTGGCGCAGTTGCGCCGCGATGGCGCCATCGGGCAGGACGCGGTCGATGCCATGGGGCGAGGCCGCTATGAAAGCGACACCGGCCAGATTGCCGTCGTGCCCGGGCAGCGTCTGATGCAGCTGGTGACGCCGCGAACCGTTGCCGCGGCATTTGAGAGCCTCGACACGCCGCTGCAGCTGGGTCCGGCCACCCTGCTTGCCAGCACCACGCCGGCATTGTTCGCCCTGGCGGCGCTGGACGATCTCGATCTGGACGAGAGCCGGCGCATCCTGGTGATCATGGCAACCGACGCACGGAATACCGACATGACATTTGCCGATGCGGACGCGCGCGAGATCGTCGATTTCGGTTACCTGCCCGTGCGCATCCGGCCCGGCACCGTTACCTTCGATCTGGAGGGCTCGGGCCCCTGGCGCATCGCGCCGGTCGGGCTCGATGGCGTGGTGGGCGACATCCTTGCCCAGGGAAGCGGCCGCATCGCGCTCAGCCTGGACAATGCAACCCCGAGGGGCCCCACGACCTATTTCGTGATCGAGCGGGATTGAGCCAGGCGCACCGGGCTGTCGGCATCGGCGCCCTCGGCCCGCAGCAGGCCGGCATAAAGCCGGCTCATCGCATCGGCCACCTGATCCCAGCCGAAGCGCTGGCGCACCATCTCGGTCTGGATGTCGCGGTCGATCTGGCTGGGCTGATTGGCCATGCCCCAGACCATCTGCTCGGCCAGCGCCCCCAGGTCCCCGAGCGGAAAATAGCGCTCGGGCGCCATGGCCAGGGCCAGATTGGCCTCGATGTCGCTGGCCAGCACCGGCAGGCCATGGCTCAGCGCTTCGAGTAGCGCAATCGGCATGCCCTCATGGCTCGATGGCAGGATGAACAGCCCGGCATTGCCGAACAGTCCCGCCAGCGTCGCGCCGCGCTGGAAGCCGGTCATCACCACGCCGGGGGTAGCGGCCGCGGCCGCCCGCACCGCGGTTTCATAGGCATCGGGATGGTCGGCACCACCCACCATCACCAGCTTGAAGCCGGGATTGGCGAGCCTGCCATAGGCCGAGATCAGGTCGAGCTGGCGCTTTTCGGGGACGATGCGGGAAACGTTGATGACGTAGCGACGCGGCTCGAGCCCGAACGGGGCCAGTACGGCCGGGTCGGGCGTGCCGGAGGGCATCACCACCCCATTGGGCAAAAACAGCAATTGCCGGCCGTAGGTGGCCTGCATCGACTGGGCGATATTGTCCGAGACCGCAATGGCCCGGTTCGACCACTGCATGCCCATGCGCTCGCCCAGGCGCAGGACGGTCTTGGCAAAGCCGCCCCATTTGTCGCGGTCATAGTCATAGCCGTGATGGGTCACCACGGTGCGCAACCCGGCGGCCCGCGCCAAGGGCGTCAGCAATGCCGGGCCGATGGCATGAATGTGCACCACGTCGGGCCGGCGGACCGAGGCCAGCGCGACGCCCAGCGCGGTGTGGACGATGGCTTCGAGCTTTTGGTGTTCGGGCGCCCAGACCGGCTCGATCTGCACACCCTTCCACTCGCGTTTTCCAGCCGTCGCATAGGGGCTGCGCGCCATTACATTGACGCTCCAGCCGCGATCGAC
>CAXBKI010000399.1:0-3612 GCA_963975955.1 uncultured Devosia sp. | reverse complement strand
CGCCGTCGACGGCCTTGGTCACCTTGCCAACGATGCCACCGGTGCTCACGACCGTGTCGCCGCGACGAATGGCAGCCAACATGGCCTGCTGGGCTTTCAGGCGCTTCTGCTGGGGACGGAAGATCAGGAACCAGAAGATCACGACCAGCAGCAGAATAGGCATCAACTGGACGAAGATATCACCGATACCACCAGCGGGACCGGCGGCGCCGGCTGCCTGGGCAAAAGCGGGCGTTACAAACATGGCAAGTTCCTTAGTTTTTTCTTGGTTTGGGAGGGGCCGCGCCAGTCGATTTACATCACGACAGAATACCACTGGACGCATGTGGAGCTTGTTGCACTTGCGCCCCGGTCAAAATCGGGCGGACTATACATTTGCACCCCCGTTATTGCAAAGGCATTCCGGGAGCTGCAAATTGCCGCGCCAAGCTTGAGGAAAGACCGCGTTGAAGAGCAAAGATCACCTGGCCGATATCAGTGCCAAACTCGACGCAATAGCCAATGCGCTCAAGGCACTGGCACCCGCAACCACGACAGACGCCCCTGCCCTGGGTACCGCCGATGCCTATCACTGGGATGGCGATTCGGGAGAGCTGATTGCAGTACCGCATGTCAGCCGGGTTCAACTGGCCATGCTCAAGGGCATCGACAGGGTGCAGGACATCCTGCTGCGCAACACCGAGCAATTTGCCAGGGGGCACGGCGCCAACAATGCCCTGCTCTGGGGCGCACGCGGCATGGGCAAGAGTTCACTGGTCAAGGCCATCCACGGCGACATTGTCGAACGCGGCAGCGAGGGCTTCGAGCGTCTGGTGCTGATCGAGATCGCGCGCGAAGACCTCGAGACCCTGCCAGCCCTGATGCGCCGCATCGGCGGCGAGCCGGCGCGGTTCCTCGTGTTCTGCGACGATCTGAGCTTTGACAGCGGCGAGACCAGCTACAAATCGCTCAAGACCATTCTGGACGGCGGCCTGGAAGGGAGGCCGGACAATGTGCTGTTCTACGCGACATCCAATCGTCGCCATCTGATGCCGCGCGACATGATCGACAATGAGCGCGCCACGGCGATCAATCCGGGGGAAGCGGTCGAGGAAAAGGTGTCGCTGTCGGACCGGTTCGGCCTGTGGCTGGGCTTTCACAATTGCGACCAGCCGACATACCTCACGATGGTTGAGACCTATGCCGGCCACTACGGTCTGCAAATCGACCCGGAAGTGCTGCACGCCAGGGCTATTGAATGGGCTGCCACGCGCGGAGCGCGATCGGGACGCGTCGCCATTCAACTGGTGCGGACGCTGGCCGGAGAACTGGGAAAATCGGCCTCATAACAAAAACCCCCGCTTTTGGCGGGGGTGTTTGCCGGATCATCGATATCAGCTGGCAAGCAAGGGAACCGGGTCGACCGGGGTCGCGCCCTTGCGCAGCTCAAAGTGCAGTTGCGGCTTGGTGACCGAACCGGTCTTGCCGGCGGCACCGATGGTGTCGCCACGGCTGACATTGGTGCCCTTGGCTACACTCATCGCACCCAGATGGGCATAGGCGGAGACGTAACCATTGGGATGGCGGATCAGGATGAGATTGCCATAGCCTTCGACACCTGAGCCCACATAGATGACTGTGCCGTTCTCAGCTGCCTTGACCGGCGCACCATCGGCGGCCTCGATATTGATGCCGGTGCCTTTGGATGCGGCGAAATCCACCAACAGGCGCCCACTGACGGGCCAGCGGAACTTGTCGCTACCCGACATCACCGGCTCAGCCGGGGCTACAGCGGCCTGCTTGGCCGGTTCAGCCTTGACTGGTGCGGGAGCGGCTGCCGGTGCGTTGCTGGTCTGCAGCGTGTTTGGCGCAGCCTGGGGCAAGGTCTGCTGCGCCGGCACCGGGGCGGCATCGGTGTTTGCCGAAGCAGTCCGGATCGCTGGAGCCTTGGTTGCGAGCAGATCGGAACGTCCAGGGATGATCACCTTCTGCCCGACCACGATCTTGTCGGGCGAGGCCAGGTTATTGGCCTGCACCAGCGACTGGGTCGTCACTTCGTAGCGACGGGCGATGGTATAGAGGGACTCGCCGCTGGCAATGGTGTGGGTGAAAGCGCCGCCGCCGGCCGGCATCGTGGGCGTGGAAGACGCCAGAGTGGGTACCGAGCTGTTGGTTGGCATGCTGCCAAGGGCAGCGGGTGAAGGCATGGTCGCTGACGCGGTCGCGGGCTGTGCTTGCATGGCTGGAACGGATCCCTGGGGCGAATTACTCAATACTGGCAGATTTTGCGATTGCACGGACGGCGCCGTGCCGTTCGCCAAGGGCGTGGTAGGTTGGTTGTAGGCGGACTGGGTCGGCTGCCCCCAGAGCGGCTGCACGCCCTGAGACTGCCCAATTGAACCACCACCAATATTGGCTGGCGGCACAAAATCGGCTTCCGCCGTCATATTCTGCGGCGCGCCCAGGCTGGAGGGCATGGGCTGATTGAAACTTTGGGGAGCGGACTGCGGCAGTGACCCAGTCGTCGTGGGGTCACCAAAGGCGCGACTCCCGAAACTGGAACACCCGGACAGAGCGACGGCAGCAATCAGAAGGCCAGTCATCGCAACGGCACACTTGGATGCCCGACGGGATACGCGGATACTCATCAGCTTACTCGTACGCAGGTACTCAACACAAATCTGAGACTAGGCCGGTAAGGTAAATACGAGTTTAAGGCTCGCGCGATTTGAGCAAAATCGACACTGGGCGATTCCGGATTGGGTAAGGTTAAGCAGGGAGAGCGGTAGAGAACCGGCCCGCCGGCTTGGCTTTACAGGTGCAATGTGCCGTTGAGCCGTCGCGCCAGTTCCACATCGCTCTGCTGCAGCATGAGCGGCGTTACCGTCACATAGCCGTCGCGACGCAGGCTCTCGAAATCCGAACCACGATCGAGAGGCATCGGCGTCTCGGGAATGGCAACGAAGAACTTTCCGGCATTGTCACTGGCATAGTGGCGAAATGGGGAGCGCGAGAAGCGCTGCATCGGCACAACGGCGATGCCCTTGGTGGCATTGGGATCGCAGAACGGGAAGTTGACGTTGTAGTAGTGGTCGCGCCCCTGAGCGGCGTCGATGATGGCCCGGGCGGCCGCAAGGCCGTGTACCCGGGCGTTGGACCAGTCAACGTCGCGACTGACCTCGTAATCGATCCCCTGGCTCATCGCGATGCCCACAGCGCCCTGCATGGCGCCTTCGCGGGCGCCGGCTGCCGTGCCCGAGCAATTGATGATGTCGCCCAGGTTCTGACCGGCGTTGACGCCCGAGAGCACGACGTCGGCCGGCCGGCTACCCAACAGGTGGGTCATGCCGGCAACGACGCAATCGGCGGGCGAGCCGCCGACGACGGCAAAAGTGCGGTCATCGCGGCGATCAATAGTGAGTTCATGGCCAAAGCTGAGCCGGTGCCCTGCCCCCGACTGGTTGCCATCGGGCGCGACGATCCAGACATCGTCGCTGAGCGCCCGGGCAATATCGGCCATGATGGCGATGCCAGGCGCATCCACACCATCGTCATTGGTGATGAGGATGCGCAGGCTCATCAGTGACCGCCGATGGACTTGATACCACCCATATAGGGCTGCAGCACATCCGG
>CAXBKI010000398.1:0-3614 GCA_963975955.1 uncultured Devosia sp. | reverse complement strand
CCGGACTCGAGAGTGGAGCGGACGCATGACTGGCGGCGAAAGCGGCGTTGTCGCCAGCGATCTGGTTCAGGCCTATTCGTCAGGCCGAAAGCTATGGGGCAAGGCCGATGAGTTTCGGGCGGTCGATCGCGTCAGCCTCACCATCGTCGAGGGAGAGACCCTTGGCATCGTGGGGGAAAGTGGCAGTGGAAAATCAACGCTGGGGCGGATGATCGCCGGTATCGAGGCGCCGACCAGCGGCACGGTGAGCTTTTGGGGGCAGCACTACGCCAAGGTAGGCTCGCCTGACTGGCGCCGACAGCGCCGCGATGTGCAAGTGGTGTTTCAGAACCCGGCCGCCGTTGTCGATCCGCGCTGGACCATCCATGCGCAGATACGCGAGGCGCTTACCACGCATGAAGCCCTCGCAGCTTCGGAGGCCGATGACAAGGCCCAGGCCATGCTGGCCCTGGTAGGGCTCGCGACCATGAGCAAACGACTGCCGCACCAATTGTCCGGCGGTCAGCTGCAACGCGCGGTGATCGCCCGCGCCCTGGTGCTCAAGCCTCGCCTCGTCATCTGCGATGAGGCGGTCAGCGCGCTGGATGTTTCCGTACAGGCGCAGATCATCAACTTAATGCTGGAGCTGCGTGAGCGGCTCAATCTGTCGCTCATGTTCATCTCGCACGACCTGTCCGTGGTCCGCCACATCAGCCACCGGGTCGGCGTCATGCATGCCGGCCAGCTGCTCGAAATCGGCGACTCCCGGATGCTTTTCGAAAACCCGCAGCATGAGTACACGCGCCGATTACTGGCGGCCATTCCGGCGGACAGCCCGCGCCAACGACGGCAGCGCGATATGAACGCCTTTGCTCCTCCGTCTGCTGCCAGCTCCCCTTCTCCCATCCAGGCCTAGTTATGAAGATCATTGCACATCGCGGCGACAGTGCCAGCTTTCCCGAGAACACGCCGGAAGGCTGGGCCGCAGCCTTCGATAATGGCGCTTATGCCATCGAAGGCGATATTCGCCTCTCAAAGGACGGATTCTGCATCTGCGCCCATGATGCCGATCTGCGCCGGCTCTTCGACCGCCCGGAGCGCCCCGAGGACCTGACGCTCGACGAATTGCTGGGGCTGAGAAACGCGGCGGGAGGGCGTGTGGTGGAACTGACAGACTTTCTGCGCCATGCCCGTGGCAACCGTGCCGTGCTGCTCGACATCAAGGACGAAACTCCGGTCGCACTTGAGGCCATCTGGACGGCGATCGAGCAAACCGTGCCAGCGCCTCAACGTCCGCTCGTCATCGCTGGCTGCCATACGCTCGACGCGGTTGCGTTCTTTGCGGCAAAGTCAGAGACCGGCATTCTTGCCTTCATCCCCAACCCCGACCAGGCCGAGGCTTTTTTCAGCGCCGGCGCCAGTCTCATCCGGCTCTGGGAGCGCGACGTCTCCAGTGATCGCGTGGCCCAGCTACAGGCCTTGGGCGTCGGGGTCTGGGTCACAGCCGGCGGCAGCGGCACTGGCCATGAAGCGGGCGACACTGCCCCGCAGAACCTCGCGGCCCTCATTTCCGCCGGAGTCAGCGGCGTCCTCGTCAACGACGTCGCATCGACCAGCTCGATTTTGGAGACTGCACGATGAGCACCGGCTCAACACTTCTCGTCACCTTTGACGGACTACGGCGCGATCGCGTCTCGTCCGAGCTCATGCCCAATCTCTTCCGGTTCATGGACGAGGGCAGTGACTTTCTCAATTCACGCTCGATATTTCCGAGCGAAACCCGGGTGGCCGTCACCTCGACCATGACGGGCTCCCCACCTGGTGCCCATGGCGTCGTCGCCAACCAGTTCATCCATGCCGTCCGGCCCGACGACCTGTTCCGCACCTCCGAATGGGAGGACCTTGAGCTTGCGGCGCAGGCCGGACAATTGCTCGATTGCCAGACCATGGGCGAACGCATGGCGGCGGCTGGCCGAACCATGGCAGTGGTCAGCACCGCCACCAAGGGCGCCTCGCGCATGATGAACTCAAGTGCCCATGCCCTTGGCCAGCCGGTCTTCTCGGTCCATGGCATGCCGGTTTCATCGCCCGATGTTCATGCGGCGGTCGTTGCGGAGCTTGGCGAAATCCCCCCTGCCGCCGCGCCCAATGGCGCACGCCTGACCTATGCGACGCGGGCGCTGATGGAGGTCATTTATCTTCGCCACAATCCCGATTTCTGCGTGTTCTGGATGAATGAGCCGGATACGAGTTCACACAAGTTCGGCGTCACCGGCGCCGAGACCGAAGCAGCACAGCGTATGGCCGACGAGAATTTTGGCCATATCCTCGCCTGGTGGCAGGCCGGCAATGGACCCCAGAACATTGTCGTCATGTCCGACCACGGCCAGATCACCGGGCATGCACAGCTCGATACGCTCGACATCATTCCCGCCGAATTCGGTCGCGCCTCCATCGGCTCGTTCAGCGGCATCTATCTCGACGACGCCTCTGACGCGCGCAAGGCCGAGGTCGTGGACTGGCTGGTCCGGCAGGATTTCTGCGGCCTGGTGTTTGCCTCCGATGCTGGGGGCGAGGCGATTGACGGAGCCCTGCCCTGGTCGGCAGTGCGCAATGACCACGCCCGTGGTGCCGATGTCGGTTTCACCCTGCGCGCCACCAATTGCGACGAGCACTGGGGCCCCGGGATTGATGGCTGCATTTTTGCGACCTGGATCACCCCGGGCGGCGGCATGCATGGCGGACTCAATCGCGGCGAACTCTCAACCGTGCTGGCGGCGCAGGGCCCGGCCTATCGCCGGGCGTTCAAGTCGGACGTGCCCTGCTGGTTGCCCGACATCATTCCCACCGTGCTCACCACTATGGGCCTTTCCACCGCAGGCAGCGAGGGCCGGCCCATGGTTGAGGCGCTGGTCGGCGCGGATGCCCGCTTCGGCTCGGCGCCGATCGTGGAGCAGCGCGTGCTCAGCGCGACCCGACATGGACATGAGCAATATCTTCGCCAATGGGTGATCGAGGGCAAGACCATCGTCGATTGTGGCTGGACCGTGGGAACAGGAGCCTGGGCCAAGTGAGCCTTCAGTTTCTCCTCACCAAACTGCTGCGCGGGGCGATGACGCTGCTGCTGGCGGTGACCTTCGTCTTCATCGTGCTGCGGGTCTCGGGCGATCCGGCACAGATGATGCTGTCGGATGAAGCCTCGCCCGAGTCGATTGCTGCCTTCCGCAGGCGCTGGGGGCTCGATGGATCCTATTTCGAACAATACATCACTTATCTCTCGGCCATCGTGCAGGGCGATTTCGGCGACAGTTTCCGCGACGGCAGGCCGGCCCTGCAGGTGGTAATGGAACGCGTTCCAGTGACCTTGGAGCTGGGCATCACCGCCCTGCTGGTCACCCTGCTTATCGGCATTCCAGCGGGCATCATGGCCGCACTGCACCGGGGCAAATGGATCGACCATGCCGCCATGTCCTTCACCATTTTTGGCCAGAGTGTGCCAAACTTCTTCCTTGGCATCATCCTGATCCTCGTCTTCTCGATGACCTTGCGCTGGCTGCCGAGCTCCGGCACGGGGAGTTTGTGGCACCTGCTCATGCCAGCCCTGACGCTGGCCACGGCAACGGCGGCAACGGTGG
>CAXBKI010000397.1:0-3615 GCA_963975955.1 uncultured Devosia sp. | reverse complement strand
GCGCCTCGCGTATCGATATTGCCCATCTGCTGCGCATGACCTCCCTGCAGGCTGGCCTGACCACCCTGCTCTCGCTCAGCGTCGGCATGGCCCTGGCCTGGTCACTCAACCGCCTGCGCTTTCGGGGGCGTGATCTGGTCGTCAGCCTGTTTGCGTCGGCCATTGTCACGCCCGGCATGGTCGTGGCCTTTGGCCTTCTGGCGATCTGGGGGCGCAATGGCTGGATCAACCGGGCCAGCGAGGCGCTTTTCGGCTTCCCCCTGGGCAATCCGGCCTTCGGGCTCTCCGGCATCTTGCTGGCCCACGTCATTCTCGACGGCGCCTTTGCCGCCCGCATTCTGCTGGCCCGGCAGCCGCCTCAAGACCGGCCAGTCCCTTGCCCTGACCGCCTGGCAGCGCTTTGCAATTCTCGACTGGCCGGCCATGCGTGGCACCTTGCCCGGTCTGGCCGCCATCATTTTTCTGCTCGCTTTCACCAGCTTTCCCATCGTGCTGCTGCTCGGCGGCGGCCCGGCCAACCAGACCCTGGAAGTCGCCATCTATGCAGCCGTGCGCCAGGAATTCGACCTGGCGGGCGCGGTGCATCTGGCCCTCACCCAGATCGTGGTCTGTTCGGGGGTCATCCTGGTCGCCTCGGCCCTGGCGCCGGTCCCGACCAGTTTTGGCGCGTCGGCAGCCCCGGCCTGGCGTGATCGTCCCCTGGCCCGGCTGGCGCAGGTTCTGGTGCTCCTGGTGGGCACCATCGGCTTCGTGCTGCCACTGGCCTCGGTGCTGGTCGACGGCCTGAGCTCCGGCTTGGGGCGCCTATTGGCTCAGCCTGCATTTTGGCAGGCGGCCCTGAGCAGTCTCCTCGGAGCGGGCTCGGCCGTTCTGACACTGGCCCTGGCGCTGGGCCTGGCGCTCGGACGCGCCGCGACCGGCAATGGCATTATGCGCACCCTGCTCGGCATGCCGGTCTATGCCTATCTGGCGGTGCCCGCCGTCGTGCTCTCGCTCGGCTTTTTCCTGCTGGTACGGGCGCTGGGTGTCGCCCCGGCAATGGCGGCGCCCTATGTCGTCATCCTCGCCAACAGCCTGCTCGCACTTCCCTTTGCCATGGCCACGCTGGGCCCGCCGCTCGAGGCTATCGCGCGAACGCGCGGCAAGCTGGTCCGTTCGCTGGGCCTCTCTGGCTGGCGCCAGTTCATCGCGGTAGAGTATCCCCTGCTGGGCAAGGATATCGGCGTCATGCTCGCCCTTGCGTTCTGCTTTTCGCTGGGCGATTTGGGCGTCATCGCCCTGTTTGGCACCCAGGATTTCCAGACCCTGCCGCTACTGATGTTCAGGGCCCTCGGCGGTTACCGCAACAATGACGCAGCCGCCATTGCCGCCGTCTTGCTGGTGGGGACAATCATTGCCTTTGTTGGCCTGCCCCGACTCTTCGAAAGGATCGCCAATGCTGCGCGTTGACGACTTGACCTTCGCCTATCCCGGGCAGGACACCCCCTATTGCTTCAACTTCGCGGCAGAACCGGGCCAGATAACCGCCGTTTCGGGCACCAGCGGCTCGGGCAAATCCACATTGCTCGACCTGATAGCCGGCTTTCTCAGTCCCATGTCGGGGCGCATCGAACTCGATGGTGTCGACCTGCTCCCCTTGCCCCCCGAGGCGCGTCCGGTTTCCCTGCTTCTGCAATCGGAAAGCCTATTCGAGCATCTGCGCACCGACAGCAATCTCCGCCTTGGGCTACCGGCCAGAGTCGGTCGCGCCGAGGCGGCCACCCGCATTGTCCAGGCACTCGCCGAAGTTGGGCTGGAGGGCATCCAACCCCAACTGGCCAGCACGCTTTCAGGCGGCCAGAAACAGCGCGTGGCACTGGCGCGGACGCTGCTGCGAGACAGACCTGTGCTGCTGCTGGACGAGCCATTCTCGGCGCTCGACGACGACACCCGCGTCACCATACGCGACCTGGTGCAGTCGCTGACGCTGCGCCATGGCTGGCACACCATTCTGGTCAGCCATCACACCGATGACGTCGATGCTCTGGCCACCCGGCGCTACCGGCTTGCAGACCGCCATCTGCAACTGGTCTAGCGCCGCCTTATTGCGCCCAGGCTTCAAAGACCTTGTCGAACAGAGCCTGCGCGGCCTCGTCCTTTTCCAAGGTAATGATGGCGTTGCGTCCCGTACCGTAGACCACCGCCAGATCCATCCATTTCCGCTTTTCGAGCAGACTCGTATTGGTCGCGGTGTCCTGAGGCGAAGCGCTGAGCGCAAACAGGAACGAATTGCCGACCACCCGGGCCGACGCACCAACCAGCGGCGTGCCTGGCACCAGTTCCTGATCCTTCAGCAGCACGCCCGGCAGATTGGCCACCGTCCCGCCGATAAAGGTGTCGGAGACCTGGAAATCCACTTCCATCAGATGGCTGGCGGGCAGGCTGGGATCCGAATTCTTGCGGATCGTGACATCCACGCCCAGATTGCGGGCCGGAATGCTGGCATGGCCAATCAGCGTGGGCAGTCCGATCTCGTCCACCCCTTCGCGCCAGTCGACCGTGCCTGAAAACGGAACCGCGCCTGCCGTGCCGGTGGCGCTGGCTTCGAGCAGCAAAGACTGGCTGCCGGCCAGCACGGCGGGATCGACCGAGGCACTCGGATCATTGGCGGCGACCGGGCTGGCATCCTGCCCCGGCAGGCGCTCATCACTCTTGGTGTCCGCTTGCCCAATGGGCGGCAGCGTCGTTTCGGTCCCGTTGGGCTCCACCGGCGTCGGGACGAGGCGATCCTCGGCCTCAAGACCCTCCAGTGCCGTGGAGGGTTCGGTGGTTGTGGTGGTCGCGGTATTGCCGGGCGCTGCAACCGGTTCAAGCGCTGTGTCGGACGACTGCACCGGATCAAGCGTCGGTGTTGTCGAGGGAGTGGCAACCTCGGGCCCCTGCGCAACCGCCGGCTGCGATTGGCCAAACATCTGGTCCAGATCGACATAGCCTTCGCGCCATGCCCAGAACCCCGCGCTGCCAACCCCCAGCAGGAGGACGGCAAAAACCACCAGAAAGATGGTCAGGCCGGAACCGGCGCGCACCGTCGCCGGCGCCGCCACAAAGCCGCTGTCATCAGTGTCGTCCGCCCCATCCCGTGGTGACGCGAACATCCGTTCGGCCACCACCTGTGCGGATTCAGGCGCGACGAGCTCTGCGGCAGTGTCGCCACGCGCTTCGCGGTCCAGCGTCTCGATGGCCCGCTCAATGGCGTCTTCGGCTTCGCTGGCACCCGGATCGGCGGTTTCAAGTTCGACTTCGCGAATGCTCGACAGTGCCGGCTGCACCACGGGCCGCGCCAGCGGTTCCGCCGGGCGCCGCATCGCCGCCTGCGATCCGCCAAGAACGGGCTCCATGCGGCCGCCTGAACGGATCGGCTCCGCGGTTGAATTGGCTGCCGATGGAGCCGGCTCATGACGAGGCGCCGCCGACATCGGCCTGGCCGGCATGTCCATGGGACGGCTGTTTTTGGCAAGGGCGATGGGTTCGCTTCGAGGCGGATCAATGCGCTGTGGCAGCGCTGATTCGCTCTTGGGTGCGGGTTTGCTGGCGATGGGGACCTGTATGATCGAGGTACCGCCAGTGGCGGCCGCC
>CAXBKI010000396.1:0-3621 GCA_963975955.1 uncultured Devosia sp. | reverse complement strand
GCCTACATCCACTGCCACCAGAAGGTTCGTCGTCAAACCTAGCGCGCCCTCTTTTCGGTTCGCAGGGACCTTACTAGATCAGGCAGGGCGTGCATATCGTCGTAAACGATATCAGGTGAGAGCGCTTCGAGAGCCGGACGCAGGCCGCTGGGCTCGGCGTGGCCGCCGCCGACATAGCCAAATACCCGCATGCCGGCGCTCAAGGCGGCGGTGACGCCGGCGGGGCTGTCCTCGATGACCAGGCAATGTTCCGGCGGCACCCCCATGGCAGCGGCGGCATGCAGGAAGAGATCGGGCGCCGGCTTGCCGTTTTCGACCATGGTGGCCGAATAGATGTGTGGCGTGAACCAGGGCAGCAGGCCCGTCAGCTCAAGGCTGAGATGGATGCGTTCGGGCGTCGAGGAGGACGCCACGCAATAGGGAACATCAAGCGCGCCCAGGATATCGGGCAAACCGGGACTGGGGCGCAACTCCTGCCGGTAGAGCGCATATAGGTCGGTGCGCATCGACTGGAGGGCCGAGGCGCCGAGCTTTTCGCCGTGGTTATCGTGCAGGCTGGCCGAAATCGAGGCCAGGGAGCGGCCCAGGAAATCGCGGTAGGCGTCCTGGGGTGTGACGGTGATGCCCTGCGCCGCAATGGCGGCGACCAGCACCCGCATGGCCAGCGGTTCGCTGTCGACCAGCACGCCATCGCAATCGAAGATGATGAGGTCGATGGTCATGGGTTTCCCCAAGAACTCCCACCCTCGGTCCCTCCCCGCAAGGGGGAGGGCGGCGCGGACTGCGGCGTCTCGGCTGCATCTTCTGCCTCTCCCTTGTGGGGAGGGATCAGGGGTGGGGGTGCCTTGCCGCTGGAAGCCGATCCGGGCATGTCAAAGCTCATCGGCCAGATAGCGCTCCAGCGTGGCCCTGGTGCCGGTGGACCACAGGGTCTGCAGGGCGTGGGTGAAGGCGGCGACGAAGGCCGGGCTGCCGGCCAGATCGCCATAGATGTCGGCCATGGCGAGCCAGGCGGCGGGATCGTCCTTGGCCAGCCTGGCCTGGGCGGTCAGGCGATCCCAGCTGGGATCGTTGGGTTCGATGGCCGCGCCCGATTCGGTAGTGCCGAAGCAGTAGCGGCACCACAGGGCCGAGACGAGGGCCAAGCCCATGACGGAACTGCCGGAATTGACGCGGTCGAGGGCGGAGGGGATGATGAATTTGGGCTGGCGGTTGGAGCCGTCCAGCGCCAGGCGGCGGATGGTATCGCCAATCTTGGGATTGGCGAATCGGCGTTCGCAGAGGGCGAAATAATCGTCCAGATCGGTGTCGGGGACGGCAGGCACGACAGGGATGATCTCGTCGTGTTCGACCTTGGCGAGGAAGTCGCATACCATTCGATCCGCCATCGCATCATGGACGAAATGGATATCAAGAAGCGCCGCCGGATAGGCGATGGTGGCATGGCCGCCATTGAGGATGCGGATCTTCATGTGTTCATAGGGCGCGACGTCGCTGACGAACTGGACCCCCACTTTTTCCAGCGCCGGCCGGCCGGCGGGGAAATTGTCCTCGAGCACCCACTGGCGAAAGCGCTCGCAGAAGACGGGCCAGTTATCCTCGATGCCGAAATTTTCGGCGAGGAGGGCGATTTCCCGGTCCGAGGTGGCCGGCGTGATGCGGTCGACCATGCCATTGGGGAAGGCGACATTGGCCTTGACCCAGTCGGCGAGGTCGGGATCGACCAGGCTGGCCAGACCGATCACGGCATTCTCCGTCACGTGGCCATTGCCGGGGATATTATCGCAGCTCATGACGGTGAAAGGCACCGTGCCGGCGGCGCGGCGCCGCAGCAGACCGGCCAGGATCAGACCAAAGGCCGTCCTGGGCGCCGCCGTATGGGCGGCGTCAAAGGCGATGTCGGGATGGGTGGGATCGAATTTCTGGCTGGCCGGATCGATGTAGTAGCCGCCCTCGGTGATGGTCAGCGAGACGATGCGGATGCCCGGATCTGCCAGGCGCTCGATGATGGCGGCGCTGTCGCCGGGCTCGAGATAGTCGATCATGGCGCCGGTGACCCGGGCACTGCTGGCATCGGCTTCCTGCTCGACCACGGTGGTCAGCCAATCCTGCCCGGCCAGCTTGTCGCGCATAGCCTTGTCGGCCATGCGCACGCCGGCGCCAACCAGCGCCCAATCGTGATCGGCGCCGGTGGCGAACAGATCATCGAGATAGACGGCCTGATGGGCGCGGTGGAAATTGCCGACGCCGAAATGCACGATCCCGGCCGACAGATCACCCCGGTCATAGGCCGGCACGGCAGCGGTGGTGATGCGCGAGAGGGTGGCGGCAGACAGTTTGGTGGTCATAATCTAATCCTCGATCCCTCGACGTAGAGCCCCTCCCGCTTGAGGGGAGGGTTGGGGAGGGGGTGTCCGGTGGATCGCTGATGGACCCCTCCCTCGATCCCTCCCCTCAAGGGGAAGGGAAGGAATGGCGCCGACAGCGCGGTGCCATTGGTTCTAGAGCGCCAGGCCGGCGGCATCGAAGCGGTAGATGCGAGTCGGATCGGGCGTGAGATAGACGTCATCGCCATGACTGAAGGTCTGCTCGCCATCGGTGCGGATGGTCATCAGGCCCAGGCCATCGACATGGACATGCAGGAAGGTATCGCTGCCCAGCTGTTCGGCGACGCCGACCTTGCCCTTCCAGGTGTCCGGAGTGGGCTTGGTGGCGAGCTTGAAGTGCTCTGGCCGCACACCGATGGAATGGGCGTTGTACTTGGCGGCTTCGGGACCATCGACGAAGTTCATCTTGGGCGAGCCGATAAAGCCGGCGACAAAGCGGTTGGCGGGCTTCTTGTAGAGATCGAGCGGGCTGCCGAACTGTTCGACCTTGCCGGCGTTGAGCACCACGATGCGGTCGGCCATGGTCATGGCTTCCACCTGATCGTGGGTGACGTAGATCATGGTGGTCTTGAGCTGCTGGTGCAGCTCGGTAATTTCGAGCCGCATGTTGACGCGCAGCGCAGCGTCCAGATTGGACAGCGGCTCGTCAAACAGGAATGCCTTGGGTTCGCGGACGATGGCGCGGCCGATGGCGACACGCTGGCGCTGGCCACCCGAGAGGGCGCGCGGGCGGCGGTCGAGATAAGAGGAGAGGTTCAGCGTGCGGGCGGCGTATTCGACCTTCTGGTCGATGACTTCCTTGCTGGCCTTGGCCATCTTGAGCGGGAAGGCGATGTTGTCGCGCACGGTCATGTGCGGATAGAGCGCGTAGGACTGGAACACCATGGCCAGGCCCCGGCGGGCCGGGGGCGCCTTGGTCATGTCGACGCCGTCGAGCAGGATGGTCCCGCTGGTGGTGTCTTCAAGGCCCGCGATCAGGCGGAGCAGGGTGGACTTGCCGCAGCCGCTGGGGCCGACGAAGACGACGAATTCGCCCTCCTTGATCTCGAGCGAGATGTCCGGAATGATCTGGACTTCGCCGAAGGACTTCTTGACGTGTTCGAGCGTTATGGAACCCATTTTTCTAGTCCTTTGGCTTCAAAGAGGTGAAATTGGCCAGGGAGAAATGCCCGACCCTTGCGCCCCCTCTCCCCTGAGGGGAGAGGGTTGGGATGAGGGGTGAAGGCCCCTCGGC
>CAXBKI010000395.1:0-3621 GCA_963975955.1 uncultured Devosia sp. | reverse complement strand
ACGAACTTGGCCTGCGCCACCGGGTTGAAGATCACCGCCATGAAATCGGTGACTTCCATGCGCATGGTGTCGGGATTGAACTTGGATCCCACCGGGTTCTGCATCCAGCCATTGGCGACCAGGATCCAGAGGGCCGAGAGATTGGCGCCCAGCGCCGTCAGCCAGGTAACGGCCAGATGCCCTACCCGGCTCATGCGGTCCCAGCCGAAGAAGAACAAACCCACAAAGGTGGCTTCCAGGAAGAAGGCCATCAGGCCTTCAATGGCCAGCGGCGCCCCGAACACGTCGCCGACATAGTGGCTGTAGTAGCTCCAGTTCATGCCGAACTGGAATTCCATGACGATGCCGGTGGCAACGCCCATGGCAAAGTTGACGCCGAACAGCGTGCCCCAGAACAGGGTCGCCTTGCGCCAGATGTCGCGCCCGGTCATCACATAGGCGCTTTCCATAATTGCCATCAGGAAAGACAGGCCCAAAGTCAGGGGCACGAAGATGAAATGGTACATGGCGGTGGCGGCAAATTGCCACCGCGACAGTTCTACGACAGTCATGTCGATCATAGCGGTATTGCCCTTACGCTTGTCGGCACACGAGTCGCGAGCCGTAGGGCACTGCTTGCCAGCCAACAAAGCGGCGCGCATTGACTCAGATCAATGTGCGCGGCACTGCCGAATTTAGAGTGCGCCTCATGTCCAAAGACCCAGCCGCCCCAGCCACGACCAAACTGCCCTCCGATGCGCGCGCCCGGACCGGCTCCGATCGGGAGAATTCCCGGACATTGTCGGGCCTGCGCCGCCTGGGCGGCCCAATGCTGTGGCTGGCCATCGGCGCACCGCTGCTGGGGGGCGCCCTGCTGGTGCTGCAGGCCTGGACGCTGGCGGAGATCGTGGGTCAGGCCATCGAGGGCGGCACGGCGGTCGAGACGCTGACGCCTTCCATTGCCGTGGTTCTGGGGCTGCTGCTGGCCCGCGCCGGGCTGGCTGCCATTGGCGACCGGGCGGGCACGGCCGCCGCCGAAGCCATCAAATCGCTGGTGCGCCAGGCGCTCTTTGCCCATTTGCTGGCCGGTTTCCCGCGCAGCGCCAATCAGCCGCAATCGGGTGCGGCGTCATCGGCCATCATCGATCAGGTCGAGGCGCTCGACGGCTTCTTTGCCCGCTACGATTCCGCTTTTCATGGCCCTGGTCGGCTGGGGCGCGCAATATGCCACCGACAAGCAGGCCCGCGCGCTATCGCTGCTCAACGGACGCTTTGCCGACCGGCTGCGCGGCCTGACCACGCTCAAGCTGTTTGGCCGGGCCACAGCGGAAACCGATGGCATCGTGGCTGCGAGCGATGAACTGCGCCGCCGCACGCTGCGCGTGCTGCGCATCGCCTTTTTGTCTTCCGCCGTCCTGGAGTTTTTTGCGGCATTGGGCGTGGCCGGCATCGCGCTTTATGTCGGGCTGACCTTCATCGATTTCCTGCATCTGCGCAGCACGGCGCTCACCCTCGAGCTTGGCCTCTTCCTGCTGCTGATGGCGCCGGAGGTATATAATCCGCTCCGGTTGCTGGCAGCCCATTATCACGACCGCGCGGCGGCAAAGGCGGCCATTGGCGAGATCGAGGCCCAGCTTGGCCCCATGCCGAAGAGCGTCGCCTCCCTTGACCTGCCGCAGCCGGGCATCGGCGCGGGCGCGCTCGGGCTGAAACTGAGCGAGCTCACCCTGCGCACCCCGAGCCAGACCCGTGTCATTCTGCAGGCCGCCGCGCTGACCGTCGCACCGGGCGAGCATATCGCCATTGTCGGTCCGAGCGGCATCGGCAAATCGACCCTGCTGGAGGCGCTGGCGCGGCTGCGGCCGCATGCCGGCGAGATCAGCCTGGGCGGCCAGCCACTTGCCGCCTGGCCGGAGGCCGATCTGCGCCATGGCCTGGTCATGCTGGGCCAGAAGCCGCGCATCTTTGCCGGCAGCATGGCCGACAATATCGCGCTGGCACGCCCGCAGGCCTCGGCCGCCGAAATCCGCAGTGCCGCCGAGCGGGCCCATGTGGCGCGCTTTGCCGATGCCCTGCCGCAGGGGCTCGATACGATTCTGGGGGAAGGCGGGCTTGGCATTTCGGGTGGCCAGGCGCAGCGCATCGCCCTGGCACGCATCTATCTGCGCGATCCCGGCATCATCCTGCTCGATGAGCCGACCGCCCATCTCGACGCCGACCTGGAGCAATTGGTGCTCGACGAGTTGCTGACCTTTGCCCGCGGACGAACCCTGGTCATTGCCACCCATTCGCTGGCCGTTGCGGCGCGGATGGATCGCGCCTATCGCATTGCCGGCGAAAGCCTGCTGACCACGCCCGTCGCTGCACGGGCAGGACGGAGTGTAGCATGAACGCGCTGCTGGCGTTTCGCGGCCTGTTTGCCAAACAGGCCAAGGGTTTCACCATAGCCCTCGTGCTCTCGCTGATTGCCCTGGCCGCGGGTGTCGCCCTGCTGGGGACGTCGGGCTGGTTCATCACCGCCACGGCGCTGACCACCGCCGGGCTCGGCTTCAACCTCTTCGTGCCCTCGGCGGGCGTGCGAGCCTTTTCCTTCATCCGGATTCTGGCGCGCTATGGCGAGCGGCTGAGCGGGCACGACGCGACGCTGCGGCTGCTCACCGATATTCGCGCCTGGCTGTTTACCCGGCTGTTCCCCCGCCTGCCGCTCAGCGATCGCAGCCTGCGCCATGGCGACCTCGTCAGCCGCCTGACCGCGGATGTGGATGCGCTCGATACCGCATTCCTCGTCGCCATAGGGCCGATCTCCGCCGCCGTGGTGATCGGGATCGTGCTGACCGGCATATTGGCCTGGCTGCTGCCCGCTGCGGCGCTGGTCTATGGTCTCAGCTTCGGGGCGGCGGTGCTGCTGGTACCAGTTGGCCTGGTACTGGCCAGCCGACGCGCCGGCACCGCCATCGTCACCCGGGCCGCAGCCGCCCGCACGGCTGTGCTGGATGGGATTGAGGGCCATGCCGACCTCACCCTGTTCGGCGCGCTG
Organism: uncultured Devosia sp.; assembly: GCA_963975955.1. GTDB lineage: Bacteria > Pseudomonadota > Alphaproteobacteria > Rhizobiales > Devosiaceae > Devosia. Next base: position 605 of record CAXBKI010000395.1, on the reverse strand, counting down.
GGCGACACGCAGGCCCGCTTTGCCGACATTGCCGAACGCCTGGGCGCAGCACGCGGCCGGCTGGCCACGCTGACCGCCTGTGCCGCCTTTGGCGTGCAGGCCCTGGCTGCCATCGCCCTGACCGGCTCGCTCTGGTTCGGCTTGCGCGCCTTTGCCGCCGGCCAGGTCGATGGTCCGGTGCTGGTCGGTCTGCTGCTGGCCATACTGGGCAGCTTTGAGGCCAGCAGCCTGATCGTCCGCAGCGTCGCCAAACTGACCACCGCCATGGCCGCCGCCGAGCGGCTGATTGCCGATCCGGCCGAACCGGTCGCCTTGCCTGCCAGCCTGCCCATCGAGATGACCGATGTGTGCTTTGGCTATGACGGGGGCCCGCCGGTCCTGGACAATCTGGATCTGCGCGTCATGCCTGGACAGCACATTGCCATCACCGGCGCCAGCGGCATCGGCAAGTCCAGCCTGCTCAACCTGCTGCTGCGGCTGGCCGAACCACAGTCGGGGCGGATCACGCTGGGTGGCGTTGCCCTGTCGGCGCTGGCCCTGTCCGATGTGCATGCCAGCATGGCCCTGCTCAGCCAGGAGAGCCCGCTGTTCAATGACACCATCCG
>CAXBKI010000394.1:0-3624 GCA_963975955.1 uncultured Devosia sp. | reverse complement strand
GATGCCCGCGCCGATGCCGACCGGCTGGCGCATGGAGTACATATCGATTCCCGGCCCGGCCCCGTCGGTGAACTCGCCCTTGAGCAGATGCGGCGCGCCGGCGACGAACTCGGCAACTTCCAGCCCGCGCAGGATATCGCCCTTGGCGTCCTCCACGGTCTTGCCGTGCTCGAGGCTCAGCAGTTCAGCCAGTGCCTGCATGTCGCGATTGATCAGCGCCACGAAGCTGAAGAACACACGCGCCCGGCGCTGCGGATTAGTGGCGGCCCATTTGGGCTGGGCGGCAGCAGCCGAGGCGACGGCAGCGTCGAGATCGGCCTGGGTCGCCAGGGCCACGCGCGCCTGCACTTCGCCCGTTGCCGGGTTGAACACGTCCTGGAATTCGGCGCTGTTGCCGGTGGTCTCGGCGCCGTCGATGAAATGGCCAATAGTGCGCATGCGGATCTCCCTTGGTTTCGCAAAGCTATGGCGCTATATTTTGTGCATCGCAACACGATGTATCTTACATCGGTTGTGCGTATTTTAATGCCCAAAAAGCTGTCCAGGGGCTGACCAATGAACTGGGATGACGTTCGCATCTTCCTCGCCGTGGCCCGCAACGGCCAGATCCTGGGCGCGGCACGCAGTCTGGGGCTCAATCACGCCACGGTCGCCCGTCGCCTGAGCGCGCTCGAAGCGGCGCTGGGCAGCACGCTGTTCACCCGCAAGACCAATGGGTCGGAGCTGTCTCCGGCGGGCGAGCGGTTCCTGCTGCATGCCGAGCAGATGGAGAGTGCCATGCTGGCGGCCAGTGCCTCGGCCGGGGCTGACAGCCGCATCGAAGGCACGGTGCGGGTCGGCGCCCCCGATGGCTTCGGCGTGGCCTTCCTCGCGCCGCGCCTGGGTGAACTGGTCGAGCGCCACAAGGGGTTGCGGGTGGAACTGGTGCCCGTGCCGCGCGCCTTTTCGCTGTCGCGGCGCGAGGCCGATATTGCCGTTACCCTGGAGCGCCCGCGCGAGGGGCGCCTCGTGGCGCGCAAACTGACCGATTACCGGCTGGGCCTTTATGCCGCCGACCGCTATCTGCAGGCGCATGGCGTCCCCGCCGATCTGGCTGCCCTGGCCGATCACCGGCTGGTCGGCTATGTCGATGATCTGATCTTTACCGCCTCGCTCGACTATACCGCCGAATTTCTCAAGGGCTGGCGCTCGACCCTGGCGATTTCATCGGCCATGGGCCAGACCGAGGCGGTGCGGGCCGGCGCCGGGATCGGCATCTTGCATGCCTTCATGGCGCAGCGCGATCCCGACCTGGTGCCGGTGCTGCCCGGCCATACACTGACCCGCAGCTACTGGACTGTCGTGCATGAGGATCTGCGGGCCATAGCGCGCGTCATGCTGGTGGCAGAATTCCTCGCCGAGATCGTCGCCCGCGACCGGGCGATCTTCTAGCTCTGCTCCAGCGCCCGCAACGGCGCCGTGGCGTCAATGATCCAGTCGCGAAAGGCCCGGATCTTGGTCCAGTTGCGGCGGCTTTCCGGATAGACGAAATAGTAGTGATGCCCGACCCAGCCGACCAGGTCGAAGGGCTGGGCCAGGAGCCCGGCGGCCACTTCGTCGGCGTAGAACAGCGGCGTCAGCATGGCCACGCCGCTGCCGGCAATGGTGGCGCGGGATTCGAGATATTGCGAACCGAGACCGATAAAGGGCTTCTGCACCGACGCCGCGGCCGGCACGCCCGCCATTTCCAGCCAGGCGGGCACCCAGGGGTCCTCGGGCGAGATCTGCGGCACCCGCAGCAGGTCGGCCGGCTCGCGGATGTCATAGCGTTCGATCAGGCTTGGATGCAGCATGGGGGCGAACTCCACCTTGGCCAGGGGATGGCCGATCAGCCCCGGCGGGATATGGCCGGTGGCGCGGATGCCGGCGTCGAACTCTTCCCGGGTGAAGTCGACCAGCTCATTGCTGGTGTCGATCTTGACCGCGATGTCGGGGTGGCCGAGCTGGAACTGGCCGATCTGGCCGGCCAGCCAGCCGGTGGCAAAGGTATTGGTCACCGTCAGCGACAGCATGCCCTCGGCGCGCTCGCCGGTCTCGGCAAAGCTCGCGCGCAGCAGGTCAAAGGCCCGGCTGACCTCGGGCGCCAGCCTTGCGCCGGTTTGGCTCAGGGCGATCTGGCGCGGCCGGCGCACGAATAGCGGCGTGCCGACGCGCTCCTCGAGAATACGGATCTGATAGCTCACCGCGGCCTGGCTCATGCCCAGTTCCGCAGCCGCCCTGGTGAAGCTGAGGTGGCGCGCCACCGCCTCGAAGGCGCGCACGGCGGTCAGCGGCGGAAGCACGCCCATGGATCAAATCTCCTTATGCATGACAGCTGAGCTTTAGTTGGAATTCCCCCTGCATTCCAGCCATTTTGTCTCCACAAGCGCAATATGGGGAGCTGCCTGCATAACGCGAGCTGAGATCATGAGCACAATAGTCGGGATATCCGTACCTTCTCTCCGTCACCCTGTCGCCAGCCTGCGGGCATTGCTGGGCTGGCTGGGTCGTCGCCGACAGGCGCGGCGGCGCCGGCGCGCCACCATCTCGCTGATCGAGGGTTCACCCCACCTGCTGCGGGACATCGGCATGGCCGATCATCATGTTCCCGGCCGTCGGCCGTGACGCCAGGGCCTTGTCCGGGCCGTTGGCTGGGCTAGAATAGAGCCATGTCAAAAACCACCCCTGCCACCCTGGCGCTGAGCAAAGCTGGCGTTCCGTTCGAGACGGCCACCTATAGCTACGACCCCGATGCCGACCGCGTTGGCCTGCAGGCCGCCGAGGCGATGGGCGTGCTGCCGTCCATCGTGCTCAAGACGCTGATGGCCGAGGTGGACGGCAAGCCCGTTTGTGTCGTGGTCCCCTCGGACGAGGAGGTGAACATGAAAAAGCTCGCCGCCGCGTTTGGTGGCAAATCGGCCCATATGATGAAGCCGGCAGATGCCGAGCGCCTGACGGGATACAAGGTGGGTGGGATCAGCCCGTTCGGGCAGAAGAAGCAGGTACCGACCGCCGTCGAAGAGCTGGCGACGCTGGAAGACGAGGTCTTCCTCAATGGCGGCCAGCGCGGCTTGCAGATCCGCATGAAGCCCGATGACCTGGTGGCGGCGCTGGGCGGCAGGGCCGTCGACCTGATCCGCTGACGCTTCACCACCGCTCCCCGAGAGGTCTGCTGCGGCGTCCCGTGGGCAGGCATATCATACCCCAGACAGACAAAAGGCGCCCAGGTGGACGCCTTCATCTCAAGTCTGGTGTCGGCAGGCTCGATTAACGAGCGTAGTTGCCGCTGGCGATGTTCTTGATGTCGCCCTTGGTGATGCCCAGGTCATTGAGCTGGCGGGTGTCAAGAGCATTGAGCTCGCGGACGGTGCGCTGATACTGAGCAAACTGAGCGATTTTCTGGCGGATGTTCATTTTCGGTTCCCCTTCGTTTTCGATGACCAATATCTATAGTCAGTCAGTCGTGATTAGAAGATGGCCTTTGTGCACATCCGTTATGCACTCAGTGCAAACAAAACAGGCAATCCGTTCATCTTGGCATGCTCCCCTGCCCCGGTCCTGCGCCCACGCGACCCTGCCAACCCATTGATATACAATGCAAAACGG
>CAXBKI010000393.1:0-3629 GCA_963975955.1 uncultured Devosia sp. | reverse complement strand
ATTTCTGCATCGGCCGGGCCAGCCTGCTGCGGCCGGGCGACGATGTCACCGTCATTGCCGCCGGTCCCTACGCCGTCGCGGGCGCCCTGCAGGCTGCGCATGATCTTGCCGGCGAGATGGCGCTGCGTGTGATCAACATGGCCACCATCAAGCCTCTCGACGATGTCGTGGTGATCGCGGCGGCCCGCGAAACAGCCGGGATCATCACCGTGGAAGAGCACATGAGCACGGGCGGGCTGGGCGGCGCGGTAGCCGAGGTCGTTACTACATTCGCCCCCTGCCCGGTGCTGCGCATCGGCGTGACCGGCAGCATTCCCACCCGCGTCGGCGACGAGGAAAGCCTGTTGCAGGCCTGCGGGATTTCGTCCGCCGGCATCGCCGAGGCGGCCCGTCGGCTGCAGGCCGGCCGAGGCGCCGCCAGCCCGAGCCAGGAGGTCCGTCATGGATAGCTATTACCCCACCCGAAAATGGCCCGATCCCTGGGTTGATCCCGGGTCGGCCCGGTCCGGCCGCATGGTGCCTATCCCGCTCGAGACCTATTTCAACACCATTGCAGTGACGGGAATGGACCGCCTTGCCGAGGGGCGCCTCAATATCTGGCGCAATTCCTACCCGCTCGAAGAGGCGCGCGCCCTGGGCCGGGAGATCGCCGCCGGCGGCATGCGGTTCCGGCTCGCGCCGTTTGACGGCGTGGTTGCCGACAATGTGCGCTGCATGGGCCAGCTCGTTGCGCTGCCGCCGGCGCGCTACGACTGGATCTATATGCTGTGCAGTGCCGAACGCCGAGTTGAGGACGAGGCAGCGCTGCATTTTGTCGATGGCGCCGTTGATTTCGTGCCGTTCTGCATTGCCGACTTCTGGCCCGGCGCCCGGGCCCGCAATGGCGAACAGGAAGCCATCCGCTTCTCGGCCATCAATTTCCCGCGGCACCGCCAGGAGCGGATCGAGCCCGGCATCTGGCGGCAGCGTCTGCCGGTCAGCAGGGAGGTCGCGCTCACCGCGCTGCGCCTGCCACGCAACATTGCCGGCCATGTGTTTGCGCTCACCTGTCTGCTTGCGGAGGATCATGCCGATGGCGATTGAGACGGGCGGATTGACCTACTGGTTCCACGAGAGCGTCAGCTGCCTGCACGATTGCATGGCGATGATCCTGCAGTGGCGCGGGCAGGAACCCATCGCCGTGCTTGGCGCGCACTGGTGCTTTTTTCACGATCCCGCCAATGTCTCGACCGAGGAGTTCTACTACCCCTCGCGCACCGGCGATCTGGGCCGCGACCTGGCGCCCTATCACGAGCTGGGGGCCAGGTGGCGCCTGGCGCCCGATAGCGATGCCCTGCTGGGCGATATTTGCGCCAGCCTGGATGATGGCCGCCCCGCCCTGCTGGTGGAAGACAATTTCTTCATGCCCAACCGGCCGGCATTCCAGGACGTGCATGCCGCCCATCTGGTCCTGGTCACCGGTTATGACAGTGTGGCGGAAACCTTGCAGATCATGGAGCCGACGCCGCCGCTTTATCATGGACCCATTTCGCGCGCCCAGCTGGCGCAAGCCGTTGGGTCGGACAATCAGGCGCGCGCGCAGTCGCGTGACTTCTTCTTCGCCGGATCGAAGATCGCTTTCCGCTGGATCGAAGTCGATGCCTTCGTGCCGGTGCCTGCCATGGATGGCGATGGCCTGCGTGCGATCCTGGAACGGAACCTTGACGAGCTTGGCGCGACAGGCATGTCCGGCCAGCTGGTCGGCATAGCCGGGCTCGAGACCTATCTGCGTGATCTGGTGGCGGGGGCCAGGCGGAGCGCCGCTGTCGCGCCGTCACTGCTGGGCGAGATCTATACCGTGGGCTGGGCGCACCTGGCGCAGACCGCACTGCATGCCGAGTTCCTCAGGCAGTCGGGGGTAGCCCTGGCTTGTCCCGCGCTGCTGGAAGCGGCCCGGCGGGTCGATAGCCTTGCCGGGCAATGGACGGCGTTCCGCCTGTTTGGTGCCCACGGTGCTCATGGCGAAATCCCGGTGGCGGCGGCCGTCGCGGAGATCGACAACCGCATCGGCCATTTCATTGCCGATCATCACCGCGCGGTCGGCGCCATCGAACAGGCCGTGGCGCAAATCGGGTCAACAGGGCCTGTCCCATGGCCCGCGCAAAGGGGATCCCTGCGATGAAACCCGCTTCTTCTGCATTTGACGTCACCGAGGAAGCCAGGCTCGTGGTGGTCGTGGCCATGTCGGCCAGATCGGGTTCGAGCTGGCTGGTCGAGCAGCTCAAACAGTCGGGGGATTTCGTCCACTTCCGCGGCGAGTTGACGACGTTCTTGCGCGCGCATGGACTGACGCCGCAGAGCCCGCCGCCGGTGTCCGAGGCACTCACGGCACCCGACGCCGCACGCGCCGATATCGCGTTCCGGCGCGATCTGTCGCTCGAGGTCGGCACCCCCCTGGACCGCATCGATGATCCCGAGCGGTTCGTGCAGGACATCCTGCGGCGCTTGCCGCTGCAGTGGCCCTCGCTCGATTTCAGTGGCACCGAGGGCCTGGTGCGCGCCGCCGTGTCCGAGGTGGCGGTGGCGAGCGGTCCTTTCGACGCCGTGTCGTTCTCGGCGGCCCTGCTGGGCAGGCTGGCGCAGGTGCTGCCGCTCGATCCGCACTTCCATGACTTCGGACAGGAGCCCGATGCGGCCGCCGACCTGCGCTATCCGTTCAGCCACGTTCTGGAGAGCCCGCCCTTCCTGCTGTTCGCGCCCTGGCGGCGCGCCGAGGCTGCCGATCTGCGCGACAAGCCGCTGATCATCAAAAGTGCCGGGGATGTCTATCGGCTGGACTTTTACCGCGCGCTGTTTCCCCACGCGCAGTTGCGCGTGCTGCATCTGCGGCGCAATCCGGCCGCTTCGATCAACGGCCTGATGAACGCCTGGCTGTCGCGCAAGTACCAGAGTTTCCGCGTCGGCGGCCTTGCCATTGCCGGCTATTCCGAGCGCGCCGCGTGGCGGCGCGAGTGGTGGAAGCTGGATCTGGCACCCGGCTGGCAGGCCTATCGGGACGCCCCGCTCGAGCGCCTGTGCGAATGGCAATGGCGCAGCGCCCAGGAGGCGGTGCTCGATTGGTGCGCGGCCAACGGTCAACAGCCCTTCGTGGCCCGCTACGAGGAGATGGCGGCCTCGCCCGAAGCGCGTGCCGAGCTGATCGCGGGCCTGTGCGACTGGCTGGCGGTGCCACGGTTCGTGCCGGCGCCAACCCGGCTGGTCAATGCCAGCATCGCGCCGCGCCAGGGCGCCTGGAGATCGCGCGCGGCGCAGATCGTGCCGCTGGTGGAGAGCGCTGCCTGCCGGGCCGCAGCGATCCGGCTGGGCTATGGCGCCGATCACCGCGACTGGATCTAGCGCCGCCGCCCGTGGCGGCTCAGGCCCGCGCGCCGAGGGCCTTTGTCACCCAGGCACGGATTTCGCGCGGATTCATGGTTTCGGGCCGGCCCATCTGCTCTTCGCTGGCGCCCACCATCTGGGGCGGCGCGCCGGCGTCGAGCAGGGCTTCGAGATCGTGATGGGTGGGCAGCAGGGTTTCGATGGTGTCGGCGAGATCGGGGTCGAAGGCAACACCATTGGCGCGGGCCGCGGCCAGCACGCCCATCAGGCGT
>CAXBKI010000392.1:0-3660 GCA_963975955.1 uncultured Devosia sp. | reverse complement strand
ATGGCGACCACCGAAATGCGCGTCCTTCAAGAAGCGCTCTGCCTTTTGCAGCGGCGCCTTGAGTGATCGTGCGACGGCAGCGAACAAGGCCCAGGAGGCCGTGTTGTCTTCGGTGATGGTGCAGGCAACGTGCCGGATATGCGCATTGCAGGGGCGCGCCAGCACGTCCTCTATCAGACGCTTGCCCGCGCCCTGACCACGCGCTGCGTCGCTGACGCAGATCTGCCAGACAAACAGCGTGTCCGGCTTGGCGGGCGGGATGTAGCCTGACATCCAGCCAACGACCTCGCCCGCGCGCTCGGCAAGCGCACAGGTAGTCGAGAAGTCACTGCACTGCAGCAGGTTGGCATAGAGCGAGTTACTGTCCAGAGCGGGTGTCGCCTCAATCAGAGTCCACACCCGACTGCCGTCCGCTGCCAGCGGCGCCCGAAGTTTGATTGGTTCCGCCGCTGCATTGGAAGAATGCGGGGCGGCGCTTTTCAGATAGGCATTGCCTTGTAACATGCGCACATACTTAGGTTGTCAAAACTAAATGTCAACGTGAATTTTAGCCAGACCCGCAACTTATCCTCGCAAAATAGGGCAAAAGCCGCACAATACCGGCCACTTCATTGCATTGATCCCGTTTAAATGGTTTGTCCGGGCCTTAGCCAGCGCCATGCTTCAGCAAACATCTTTAGCTTATACTAACTAAATGTGACACACGCGAGAGCGCCTAATGTGCTTGGGTTCATTGCCCGGCAGCGCTAAGATGGGTGGGATGATCGACATGGGTGCTGCATTGGAAGATCGTACCAAGACTGCCTTGACCGCCATGCGCAAAATTCTGCGCACCACCGAGCTCAACAGCAAGCGCCTGATGCACGAAACTGGCCTGACGCCTTCGCAGCTGATCTTCATGCAGATGCTCGAGGAGGAGCGCGAACAGACCGCCGGCCATGTCGCAAGCCGCATGGGCATTACCCAGGCCACCACCACCGCGCTGCTGCAGAAGCTCGAAGCGCAGGGCATGATCCAGCGCCGCAAGGGAGAAACCGACAGGCGTCAGGTCTGGCTGTCTCTGACCGAAGCAGGTCGCAAGGTGCTGCAGATCGCGCCTGACGGCGTACATGCGCGCTTTCATGCCGAGTTCGCCGCCTTGGCAGAATGGGAGCAGGCAATGCTGATTGCCTCGCTCGAGCGGGTTGCCGCAATGCTGGGCAATGATGATCTCAGCACGGCAGCGGTGCTGGACGCGACGGCGGTGCTCTAGAGCGGCAGGACCAAAGGGAGCCGCCCTGCTCGCACCACTATGGGCGGCATGGCCAGGGCAGCCGCCGATCCATCACGTGAATTCGCCTGCCAGCCCGGTTCACTGTCAGCCAAGCGTTGAGACTTTTTGCAGCAGCGGCTTCCAGGCGCCGTGGTCCAGTGTATTCAGGCGTGCAGCGGCGAGTGCCGGGTCCGATTGCACGAAACGCACCTCTTCTGGCTGCATCAGGCGTACGATCTCCTCGCCGATAACGGGGTGCAGGTTCAGTACGCCGCCGATGAAACCAATCGGACGGCTGCCCGCGCGGGCACCCAGCGCCTTGGCCAGGGCGGCCAGCTCGGCGGCCGCATCGCGCAGGATCTGCAAGGCAACCCCGTCACCGTCACGCGCAGCGGCCCCCACCGCCACCGCAAGTGTCCCGATGCGGCCTCTGTCGCCGCCATAGACGAACTGACGCACCGCGTGCCACTCCGCGCTGCCAATAATGGCAAAGAGCTGCCGGGCGAGCCCGGCACCGGTAGATCTGGTCGAGGGCACGCAAGGCAATCCAGCTGCCAGACCCCGCATCGTCAATCAACACGCCACGGCCACCAACGCGCACATAGCTACCCTGGTCAATATGCAGGCCGATGGAACCGGTACCGGCGGAAACCAGATGCCCCTCACCCGGCTTGAAGTTCGCCGCATAGGCCAGGGTCATGTCATCGACAATGATGATGTTTCCGCCATCGATCCCCAGACAGTCGGCAAGGAGCGTGCGAGCCTGTTCAGCTGCGGCGGCGCCATAGCCGGTGAGCCCGGCGGTGACACTGATGGGGCTGAGATCACGGTCGGCAAGCGCCTGGGCGACGGTCGCCATCGCACTGCGCAGGCGCTCCAGTTCAACCGGATTGAACACATGGCCGGTCGCCCCCGCAGCGCTGCCCCTGTCGACAATGTCGCCGCCCGGGTCGCAGGCAACCCAGCGGCTGGCGGTGCCCCCCACATCGATACCCAGATGCACCAGACCGCCGGCCTCGAACGCCTGCCGCACCAGCATGGGGGTATTGTAGCGGCCTTCGGCGATCACCGGCACGTGCAAGCGCGAAGCAAGCTGTTCGAGGAGGGCAAGATCGGGTTGCTCGGGTGCAGGCTGGGCCGGATCGGCGTAGCCGGACAATGTGGTGGCAACATAGCTCGCGCCGCAATCGGCGGCGGCAAGAGCTTCGTCAAAGGTTGAAACATCGGCAAAGGTCTCAACCCCGAGTTCGTCGCTGATGCGGCGCAGCAGAATGCCAGGCGGCTCGCCATCGCGGGGCCGCGCCGTGCAGTCAAGCGCAACGATCTCGGCACCGGCGGCGACAATCGCCCGGGCCGCCGCGAAATCGGGGGTGATGTAGACCGGGTAACGCTCGGAGAACACCTTGTGAATGCCGATCACGGGGAGCCCTGCCGCCGTCACGGCCGCAATATCATCTGCACCATTGGCCCGGATGGCAACCGCCCCGCCCGCCTTGGCCGCCAGCGCCATGGCCTCCATGAACTGGGGACCATGCAGCGGATTGTCGGCCCGTGCCTGGCAGGAAACGATCAGTCCGCGTTGCAGCTTCACTTGACGGCGCCCGAGGTCATGCCGGCGATGAACTGTTTGGAGAGGACGATGTAGATGATGATGATCGGCGCCGCCGACAGGGTCAGTCCCGAGAACAGAATGCCCCAATCGGTGGTATATTCCCCCATGAAGGTGGTCAGCCCCTGCGGCAGGGTCTTGAGATCGTCATTCTGGATAAAGACCAGGGGGAAGAAGAAGTCGTTCCAGATCGGCACCACGTTCTGGATCGCGGCAATGACCATGGCCGGGCGGACCAGCGGCAGCATGATCGACCACATGATGCGCGCCTCGCTGGCCCCGTCCATGCGCGCGGCGTCCTCGAGTTCATTGGGCAGCGTGCGGATAAAACCGGTCATGATGAACACCGTCGTCGGCAGGCCCATGGCGGTATAGACGAAAATCAGGCTCAGCTGGTTGTTGAGGATCGAGAGGTCTCGCATCAACATGAAGAGCGGGATGATGGCCAGCTTGAGTGGCAGGGTGAGCCCGGCCAGGAAAAACATCAGGATGAAGCCCGAGCCGGTGAACTGATAGCGCCCGATGGCATAGGCCGCCATGGTCCCCAGCGTCAGGATCAGCACCATGGAGGCACCGGTCACCACAAAGGAATTGAGCAGGTAGCGCAGAAAATTGGTCTGGTTCCAGATCTTGATGAAGTTCGCGACCTGGGTGAAGTCGGGGACGGAAAAGGGCGATTGGAAGATCTGCGGCGTCGTCTTGAAGGCCGAGAAGATCATGATGACGATGGGGGCCAGCATGACCACCGTATTGGCAATCAGGATGATCTGCAGCAGGCCATCGCGCCCCAGCGTACCCA
>CAXBKI010000391.1:0-3668 GCA_963975955.1 uncultured Devosia sp. | reverse complement strand
GGGGCATCGCCACGACGCGGGCCGCGCGGCGTGCCTGTGAACTCACGATCACGCGGTGGGCGCGAACCGCCCTCGGGCCGTGTGCGGGGTTCGAAGCTGCGGGCAGGACGGTCGCCGAAATCGCGCGCGGGACGCTCGGCCGAGGGACGCGCACCGGTTGGACGACCACCCATGGGGCGGGCGCCAGCCGGACGGTCGCCAAAGGGGCGTGCGGGGCGATCGCCATCCTCGCGTCGCGGGCCACGGGGCTTGTCGCCAAAGGTCTTCTTGTCTCCATAAGGTTTCTTGTCGGCATAGGCCGGCCTGTCACCATAGGGTTTCTTATCCCCGTATGGCTTCTTGTCGCCATAGGGCTTCTTATCGCCGAAGCTTTTCTTGTCGCCAAAGGACTTCTTGTCGCCGGGCTTGCCGCCAGCGGGGCGCGGGGCCTTCTTGCCATAGCTGGCAGCAGGCTGATCGTCAGGGTCGCGCCAGGCTGAGCCCTTGCCAAGATTCTTTTTCACAAATTCCTCCGGCGCCCGGCCGTCTTCATCAAAATGGATATGGCGCGCGGGAGGAGCGTCCTCTTCGTCCCGCGGATCAATACGCTTGCCCATCGGCTTGCGGGAGTCGAAACGACCAGGACGATCCTGGCGCGGCCGTTCGGCGCGGCGCTCTTCTTCGGTCTGCTCGGCACCATCGGTAAAGCGGAAGCGCTGGCGCGCGATCTCCACGGTATTGGTGCCGCGACCGGTAAGGCGGTCACGGGTCGGCTTGCCTTCCAGAGCGCTGGGCTCGGGCATTTCGCTGTCGAAATCGACATCGGCCGCATCGGCGAGCTTCTTGCCGAGCTGGTCGCGCAGCATCTTGGCCTTGATGGTCTCAATGCCGCCAACCGGAATATCGCCGAGCTGGAACGGGCCGTAGCTGACGCGGATCAGGCGATTGACCTCAAGGCCGAGGGCACCGAGCACATTCTTGACTTCGCGGTTCTTGCCTTCGCGCAGCGCCAGTACCAGCCAGACATTGGCGCCCTGCTCACGCTCGAGCGTGGCTTCGATGGCGCCATATTTGATGCCGTCGATCTCGATCCCGTCCTTGAGCTTGTCAAGCGCGGCCTGGGTAACCGACCCATGCGCGCGCACGCGATAGCGGCGCAGCCATCCGGTGGCCGGCAGTTCAAGGACGCGCTTGAGACCGCCATCATTGGTGAGCAGCAGCAATCCCTCGGTATTGATATCGAGGCGGCCAACGGTCACCACGCGCGGCAGACCATGGGTTTCGAGGTGCTCGAAAATGGTCTCGCGACCCTCAGGATCCTTCTCCGTCACCACCAGGCCAGCTGGCTTATGGTAGAGCCAGACCCGCGTCCCCTGGCGGGCAGCCAGCGGGGCACCGTCGACCATTACCTTGTCGCGGTCGGTGACGTTGAAGGCGGGGGTCATCACTTTCTTGCCGTTGACCACCACGCGGCCCTCGGTGATCCACACCTCGGCGTCGCGGCGTGAGCATAGCCCGGAGCGGGCAATGACCTTGGCGAGGCGATCGCCGGTATCGGGCTTGGCAGGTGTGGTGTCGTTCAGTTCGCGCATTGGAGCGTGCTTTCAAGTCATGCGGGACCCATATGGGCGGCGCAGAAAGGAGAAAGCGGCCGGATCATCCGGCCGCCTTGTAGTGCATCAGGACAGAACGATACCTATCTGGAGGCGCCGGCCCTGTTGGAATCCACGGCCTTGCGGACAGCCTCGGGGCATTTCGGATCGGTGATCGAGACCAGTTCGCCGCCGGGCGCAGCGCAGACCAGATCGGCAGTGCCGACGCGGGTGAAATAGTCGTCGGGCGGCATGTAGAGCGGCCGTTTGGAATTGCTGACGCGAACTTCCTTGTTGGCTGCGCGCATGCGCGCCGTCAAGGCCCGCGCTTCTTCCTCGGTCAGCGGGCGACCGGCCACCGAACGCAGATCGACGACCCTGGCATTGCGCAGGCGCTGCAGGTCCGCTTCCGAAAGATTGCTGGCATCGATCTGGACATTGTCGCTGTCGACGGGGAGCTGCCCGGCGGCCGATACCTGGGTGGTCGGCGCAGGCAGGCTCTGGCCAGACTGCGGCAACACCAGGGGCGCCCGCGCCCGAGTCAGATCTTCCTTGGGAGCGCCGCCGGGAATCAGACCAATGCCATGGGCCGTAGAGGTCATGACCTCTCGCTCGAACGTGCCGGGGTCTGTCAGCGCGTTGGTGCCTTCCACAGTGGTGCACGCGGCCAGAGCAAGAGCCAGCAAAACCGCCAGCGCTGCCGATCCAGCCCGGTAGCTGGCACCAAGAGCAGTCCACTGCCCCGTCATTCCAATACGCATGAAACGTCCTTCAAGATGTCGGCGGCGCTTATAGCGCATTCTGAGCACTAAGACCAGATTCTGGCGGCAAGGTGTTCGCGCTCCCTAGGCCGACGGTTTCCGGGGCCGGCCCAGCCCCACAAGATCGGCGATCAGCATGATCACTCCAATGGTAATGGCGACGTCGGCAATGTTGAAGATGTAGAACGACCAGCTGCCCCAGTGAAGATGGAAAAAATCTGCTACGGCGCCGTAAATCAGCCGATCGAGAGCATTGGAGAGGGCGCCGCCGATACATAGCGCCAGCCCCATGCGGATCAGGATGGTCTCGGCGCGCACCCACCAGACCGAGAGCGCCGCAATGGCCACCAGCATGATCACGCCCAGGCTCCAGACCGGCAGTCCATCCAGCAGACCGTAGGAAACCCCGGTATTCCATACCAGTACGTAATCGAAAAAGCTTGTCACCGGGACGATTTCGCCGCCGCGCCATCCGGACATGGCAAAGGGGGTGTAGCTGGTCAAAACCTCAACGCAGGGAGCAGCCCCCAGGGCGATGCAATCGCCCGATACCTGAAACGCCTTTTGCGCCCGATCCAGGCCGAACGCCAGAATGGCCAGCGTGAGTGAATAGTAGACCGAGGGATTGGCGAGGTCTCTGAGTTTCATTGCAGCTCCCATCACCTCCTCCCGGCCGCCCCACCAAGGGGAACTGAAAAGCGGTGGTCTTGACCAGATCGTACCCCGCCCCTTGCCATTCTCACCATGACGGGAGGAGGACAGGGGGCGAGGCAATTGCAGCTACCAAACTACAGGCCCGCAGCGGCCCGTTCGCGCAGGGCCTGGGCGTCGCGCGGCGAGACATCGGGATATTCCGGGTCGCTGCCCACTTCCGGCAGCACCTTCCACGAGCGGGCGCAGCGCTTGCCCTGGGCCAGCGCGGGCATCACGGCGATACCGTCGACATCTTCAAGGCGGAAGGCGTCGGCGGGTCCCTTACCGCTCTCGACCGTGATGGCTGAGGTGATGGCGATTTCGGCCAGATCCTGCCCCTCGAGCGCCGTCAGGTAGCGCTCATCAGCGATGAACACGGTTGGCGCGGCTTCGAGCGAGGAGCCGATGTGCTTCTCGCGGCGCTCGATCTCAAGCGAGCCGTTGACGACGCGGCGTACGGTGCGGAGCAGTTGCCACTTGGCGGCCAGCTCGGGGTTGAGCCAATCTGCAGGCACATCGGGGAACAGGCGCAGGTGGACCGAGGAGCCCTCGCCCGGGTGTCGCTCGAGCCAGACCTCTTCCATGGTGAAGACCAGGATCGGGGCCAGCCAGGCCGTGAGGCAATCGAACAGATGATTGAGCA
>CAXBKI010000390.1:0-3672 GCA_963975955.1 uncultured Devosia sp. | reverse complement strand
AAATGGCCGCGTTCACCCAGGCCATGAAGGATCGCGAAACCGCGCCGGGCGCATTGATCGGCAAGGTGGATGCGCTGGCCGCCCGCATTGGGGACTTCCAGGCTGCCAATAGCGATGTGGCGGGCCTCCAGCAGGATATCGCTGCGCTACGCGACGCGGTCATGGCCGGCATGGAACCTCGATTCAACCGGATCGAAAGCCAGATCGAAGAACTCGCCGACCGCATGGCGCCTGCCGCCAACTCGGCCCAGGTCGAGGACCAGCTCAAGCTGCTGATGCGGCGGATGGACGAGACCGGCGCGCAGCTCAACGGCCTGGCCAAGCTTTATTCCGCCCCGCAGGACAAGGCCGACATTGAGACCGTCGCCACCCTGGTCGCCGAACGCACCAGCGATGCGATAACCCGCAAGGCGCCGGCGCCTGTTGCCATGTTTGGCCCCGATAGCCTCAAGAGCATCGAGGACCGGCTGAGCGGCCTGATCAAGAGCGCAGGCAAGGCTCCCGATTATGAGGCGCTGGCAGACCTGGTGGCAGAACGCACATCCCAGGCTGTTGCCAAATCCGCGCCGGCAGCCGTCACCGCCGGAATCAGCCAGGACAGCATGAGCGCGCTCGAGCAGCGCATGACCGCCCTGTTCAATACCGCAGGCCAGGACACGGCCGAACGCCTGATGCGTCTGGAGGCCGTGCTCAACAACCGCAATGCCACCGTTGCGCCTGCAGCCATGCCGGACATTGAGCCTTCGTCGTCCCGGCCTGACACGGCGCCGGTAGCAACGTCGATGCCCGCCCCGCCTTTGGTGGAAACCTCCAGCAAAAGTCGCGGCGAACGGCTCGAAGCCATGCTTGCGGCCCTGAGCAGCCCCCACGATGACGCCAGCGACCTTATGCCGGCCAATCCGGCGGACGACGCGCCACTGATCGACCCGGGCTTTAAAAACCCTGGCCCGGTCCGCACGGCGCTGGCCGCCAAGGTCGGCATGTCTCCGTCCCCCAAGGCGACGCCAGGGCGCGACGCAGCCCCCAAGGCCACAGCCCCCAAGGCCGCGGAAGCCACGATCAAGGCAGCCGCTGCGGCGCCCGCCGAACGGCCCAATCTCGACCTCGGCAATGCCGAACGTCCGCCGCGGCCCCAGTCGAGCTTTGCCCCAGCCGCGCCAGAGCCCTTCGCCGCGCCCAATCCAACGGTTTCGCAGGCCGAGGCTCAGAGCAGCCAGAACAGCACCAGCACTTTTGTAGCCGCAGCACGACGTGCGCAGCGGGCGCGTGCCGAGGCCGCTGCACCCAATGTGGCAGCTGGTTCTGCCATGAGCCGCGTCCTGTCACGCTTCATTCCCGATAAGTCGGCAGAAACGGCTGCCGAACCGTCCGCGTCTGCGACGGCGGTCGAACAGCCGATCAAGGAGAAAAAGCCGGCGAAAGCGGCCAAGATTGCCAAGGAACGTCTTGTTGCACCCCCTCGGGTGACCGGCGAACTCGGTGATACTGACGCACAGCCGAGTTTCCTCGTCCGCCATCGCCGGCCACTCCTGCTGGCCGCGACGCTGGCAGCGGTATCCATGCTCGCGCTCAATCTGGTCATGCAACGCATGGCGCCGGCGCAGCCGCCCCAGCCCGTTGTCGAAGCACCGGCACCCGAGGCGCCACCTGCGGTCGAGCCATCCGCATCGCAGGACGTTTCCCTGGTCCGGCCCGAGCCGCGCATTATCGACATGATCGATGACACCGCGACGGCCTCGATCAATCCCAATGTATCGAGCTTCAGCCGCTCCACCATGCCGACAACGCCGATGCCGCCGACCTTGCTGGCCAATACGGCCGGCAACAGCGAGACGTTTGCGCCCAGCGAGACGCCTGCCACCACTGGCAGCATTCCCGACACAACCGCAAGCGCCGAGCCTTTTGATCTGCCGCCCGAGGGCATAGGGCCGATGGAACTGCGTCAGGCCGCGGCAGATGGCGACGCCAAGGCGCAGTTTGAAGTTGCCGCAATCTTTAGTGAAGGGCGCGCGGTCGAACAGGATTTTGGCGAAGCGGCGGTATGGTACGAACGTTCGGCCGCTCAGGGTTTCGTGCCCGCCCAATATCGCCTGGGCAACCTTTACGAGACTGGCACTGGCGTCGAAAAGGACCTCAACATTGCCAAGCTCTGGTATCAGCGTGCTGCAGAAGCCGACAACCGCATGGCCATGCACAATCTGGCGGCTCTATATGCCGGCGGTCAATTGGGTGAACAGGCGTTTGAAACGGCTGCGGAATGGTTTGGCCAGGCCGCAGCACGTGGCATGACGGATAGTCAGTTCAATCTTGGCATGCTCTACGCGCGCGGTCTGGGCGTGCAGCAGGACTTCGAGCAATCCTATAAATGGTTCGCCTTGGCGGCGATGGGCGGCGACGCCGATTCCGCAAAGGCTCGCGACGATGTGGCGAAATCGCTCAGTGCCGATGCGGTGAGCCGGATCGGTTCGGAAGTCGCAGCCTGGAAGGCCCTGCCCATCGACCTGGCGGCCAACTTCGCGCCGATCGGCACTTGGTCGGACAAGTTCGTGCCCGGAGAGGCTATCACGTCACGCGATGTGATTTCCAAGGTTCAGCGTGCGCTCGGCAAGCTCGGTTTTGACATCGGCACCCCCGATGGCGTTGCCGGCCCCAAGACGGCCGAAGCGATCCGCTCGTTTGAGCGTGGCACCGGCATGAGCGAAACCGGCGCGATCAATCCGCGTCTGCTGGCCGTTCTGGGCAGCCAGCCGGTCTGACATAAAAGCTTGTTTTGACGGGGCGCATGACGCCCCCTAAAGCCAGGTGACTTTCAGGTTCCCATCCGCAAAAGGTGGGGACCTTTGACTTATTGTTGACGGACGATCCTGTAGGGTGGTCCGGACGGAACTTTTTCGAACGGAACCGAGGTCTTGCAGATCTATCTGCCGATCGCTGAGCTTTCCATGAACCTCTTCTTTCTCGTGGGGATCGGAGGGGCGGTCGGATTCCTGTCGGGACTGTTCGGCGTGGGTGGTGGTTTTCTGCTGACGCCATTGCTGATCTTTTCTGGCGTGCCGGCCTCCGTGGCAGTGGCTTCGGTCACCGGCCAGGTCGTTGCAGCCTCGACATCGGGCGCCCTGGGGCATTATCGGCGGGGCGGTGTCGACCTTCATCTGGCACTCTACCTGATCCTCTCGGGCATTCTGGGCGCTGTAGGCGGCGTGGCGGCATTTGATCTGCTGCGCGACGCCGGCCAGCTCGATGCGGTGATTTCGATTGGCTTTCTGGTCCTGCTGGGCTCGGTGGGTACCTTGATGCTGGTTGAATCCACGCGCTCGCTGCTCAAGCGGCGCAAGGGCGGGGTGCCGCGCGAACGCCTTCCCAACCAGCACAACTGGATTCACGGCCTGCCGCTGCGGGTGCGTTTCAAGAAATCGCGCCTTTATATCAGCGTCCTGCCGGTCCTCATCATCGGCCTGTTCATCGGCTTTGTCGGCTCGCTGCTTGGCATTGGTGGTGGGTTCATCATGGTGCCCGCCCTGGTTTACCTGTTGCGCGTCCCTGGTAGCGTCGTCATCGGCACCTCGCTGGCACAGGTCGTGGCGATGATGGCCGCAACCACCATGCTGCATGCCGTCCAGAGCCAGAGCGTCGATATTCTGCTCGCCTTCTGCCTGGTGGTTGGCGGCACCG
>CAXBKI010000389.1:0-3693 GCA_963975955.1 uncultured Devosia sp. | reverse complement strand
CCTGCCCGATTCCCCTCTCGACCGCGCTGTGGCCGCCCTCAGTGGCGGGCAGCGCACGCGCCTGGCGCTGGCTCGGCTCATTCTCGATCAGCCCGACATCATCCTGCTCGATGAACCGACCAACAATCTGGATGCCGAAGGCCGTGCGGCGGTGATTGAGGTGCTTCGCTCCTGGCACGGCGCCGCCATCATTGTCAGCCACGACCGCGCTCTGCTGCGCACCATGGATGCCATCGTTGAGCTCACCAGTCTGGGTGCGCGGCGCTATGGCGGCAATTGGGATCACTACGCCGAGCGCAAGGCGCTCGAACTGGCCGCCGCACAGCACGCACTGGCCTCCAGTGAACGCAAGGTCGCCGAGATTGATCGCAAGATCCAGAACGTCGCCGAGAAAAAAGCCCGCAAGGACAGTGCCGGCAAACGCAAGGCTGCCAAAGGCGACATTCCCAAGATCATGCTGGGAGGCATGAAGGAGCGCTCGGAAAATTCCAGCGGCGAAAGCGCCCGCCTCGCCAATCGCCTGCGCAGCGATGCCGCCGAAGCCGCCAGCCAGGCCCGCAGCAATGTCGAAGTCCTGACGCCGCTGACAGTAACGCTCGCCGCCACCGGCCTGCCCCAGGGCCGCACTGTGCTGGAGGCAAATGGCCTGACCGGTGGTCCGGACCACGGCAACCCGATCATCCGCGATGTCGGCCTGCGCCTGATCGGCCCCGAGCGCGTCGCCGTTTCGGGCCCCAATGGCGCAGGCAAGACCACGCTTTTGCGCCTGCTGACCGGCGAGTTGCTTCCCCAACATGGCACAGCCCATATTCATGTGCCCTATGCCGTGCTTGATCAAACCGTCAGCCTGCTTGATCCCGCCCTGACCATTCGCGACAATTTCCGCGCTCTCAATCCGGAGGCTGACGAGCGCACGGGTCGCGCAGCATTGGCCCGCTTCATGTTCCGTGCGGAGGCGGCCTTGCAGCAGGTCGCTACACTGAGCGGCGGCGAAATGCTGCGCGCGGGATTGGCCTGCACAATCGGTGGCAACAGTCCGCCGCAATTGCTGATCCTGGACGAACCGACCAATCATCTGGACATCGATGCCGTCCAGGAACTTGAGGCGGGCCTGCGCGGCTATGATGGCGCCCTGCTGGTGGTCAGCCACGACAGCGATTTTCTGGACGCCATCGGCATCGACCGTCGCGTCGAACTGGGCAACGGCATGCCGCCACCCGGCTAATGAACGCAGTCTGAATTGCCGGTTCAGGCACCATTACGCTTCACCTGTCTATCCCTGGGTCATCGGCAAGAAGCACTTCGCAGGAAGTGCAGCCACCCAGGAGAGCCACCATGAAGCGCACGATTATTGCCACCGCGATCACTGCCATCCTCACCATCACTGCCCTTCCCGCAATGGCCAACGACGTCTTCATCAATCAGTATGGCTACGGTCACAGCGCCGGCGGCAGTCAGACTGGCTGGTCCAACCGCATCGGCGTGCAGCAGCGCGGCAACTGGAACATCGGCACTGCCCGTCAGAACGGCAACCGCAATACCAGCGCCATCGGCCAAGAAGGCAACTACAACCGGGCCGAGACCATCCAGCGCGGCAACCGCAATGCCGCCGGCATTGGCCAGTTCGGCGACAATCACAACGCGCTCATCACCCAGGATGGTAATGGTAACATCACGGCGGGCGTCCAGGTGGGCAATGGCTGCAATGCCAATGTTGTTCAGGCCGGCAATGGCAACGTCACCGCCTTTGTCCAGGTCTGCCAGTAATCCCCTTCACTGACGCTGGCCCGATCTACACTCATTTCCATCGGCAAGGAGTATCCGACATGTTTCAGTTCACCCGCGCCCTTCCCTTGCTTTTCGGCCTGGCCACGGCGGGCCTTGCCGCATCGTCCGGTCTGGCTAGCGCCGGCACCGACGGCCCGCATTGCACCATCACCGAGCACGTCGAAGGTGGCATGCGCCGCATCGAAGGGTCCATGACAAGCCCCAAATCGGTATCGGGCGAGTACCACCTCGCGCTCAAGGCGCACGGCAATGGCAGTTCTTCCACCGTCAGCCAGGGTGGTCCCTTTTCCGTCCGTGCCAATGAACCAACCGCCATAGCGCAGATGTCCATCGACAGAAGTGCCCGCTTCAGTATCGACTTCTCGATCACCCTGGATGGCCGGACCATCGATTGCACCCGTGAAGGCGCCCTCGCCACGTGAGGCGGGTGGAGAAAGTGGTGGCTGAACGGGAAATGAATGCGCCGCTCCGCACCGGTTCAGCCACCCGGTCCTAAGCTCTGATCATCGGCTGCGAGGCCGGCGTCCAACGGGAGAAATGCCATGACCACCAAGTTCACCAAGACCTTTGCTGCAGCTGTCACAGCGCTCGTTATCGGGACCGCGGGTCTCTCCACGCCGGCCATGGCAGGCGGGCAGTTCAGTTTCAGCTATGCGCCACAGACGTCCGACCAGCAGCAGGTACTCGGTCTGGGGCTGCTCGCACTGGCGCTGATCAACGGCGTCTCCGATCCCGGCGCCAATGTGCGTCAGCAGGGCAGTCACAACAGCGCAGGCGTCAGGCAGAACGGCCGCGGCAACAATGGCCTGATCGTGCAGGAGGGCAACGGTCATCAAGGCACCATTGAGCAGGTAGGCAACCACAACAACTGCGCCCTGCTCCAGTTCGGTGAAAATACCCGTGGTCAGTGCGCCCAGTTTGGCGACAATCAGTCCGGCATCACCACTGTATTCGGTTTCTGAGCCGCCATATCGCCAAACCCCGGGGCAGCACGGCCCCGGGGACGCTGCCGGCAACTCCCAACCAGATACGGGTTTACGTAGCCAGCCTCGCCCATCTGCTCAACCGTCCTTCAGGCAAACAGCACTGCGTGGCAGCCCCTCGGCCCTGATCGACGCATCGAACTTCTTCGAATTGGTTGGGCAGTGCCCATAACAAAACAGGCCCGCATCGCTGCGGGCCTGTCTCAATTCTGAAGGGCTCTACTCGTCGCGATAGACCTTCTCGCGACGCTCGTGCATTTCCTGGGCTTCCAGGCTCAGCGTTGCAATGGGTCGCGCATCCAGTCGCGCCAGTCCGATCGGATCACCCGTTTCTTCGCAATACCCGTAGCTGCCATCGTCAAGCCGCTTTAGAGCCGCGTCGATCTTGGAAATCAGCTTGCGCTGACGATCGCGCGTGCGCAGTTCGAGAGAACGGTCACTTTCCGAACTGGCCCGGTCAGCCATATCGGGGTGATTTTGGTTCTCTTCCTGCAGGCTATCAAGCGTCTCGCGACTCTCGCGCAGAATATCTTCCTTCCAGGCGTTCAGCTTGGCTCGAAAATACTCCCGCTGGCGCGGGTTCATGAACGGCTCGTCGTCACTGGGCCGGTATCCAACTATTTCTGCAACCGAAGACATCAGCAGACTCAACTCCAATGTGCCCCTAGGCGGGTTATATATGCGCGCTAGCACACCCCCGCAAGCGCCCAAGTGCCGTGTGATTAACACGCCAAAGCACCTGCGTGGCAGGCGCATAACCCATTGTCGACAACATTTTGATGAATGACGCTCAGATCGTCGGAAATCTGCCCAGTTTTGCGAGCTCGACCCGCACCCGCAGCTCGATATCATCGAGCACCGCATCAAGAGCCGGCTCCGAACGCTCACGCAGTTCCGACAACATTGCGCCCAGTGCATCCAG
>CAXBKI010000388.1:0-3709 GCA_963975955.1 uncultured Devosia sp. | reverse complement strand
GGCCAACGGGCTGCCCCTCGGTCAGATCGAGCGCATGGCTCAGGGCACTCACCAGTTCTGCAAGCTGGACAACGTCGCTGTTCGCCATGGGGCTTCTCCGCATCGATGCCTCCAGCCCTATAGCGCAGGAGCTAAGCAAACCATTTCAACGCGGTAACGCCTGCGAGCAGCGTTAACGGCTGGTATCCAGGCGCGCCGGCAGCAGGCGCCCTGCCCGCCGCAAAAGGGTGATCTTTGATCGCATGGCGCCGGGGCGGAGAAAGGACTAGTGTTGACGCCATGGATTGGGACAGCGACACTGACCCAGAATTGATTTCCTGGACCAGACATGCCCGTTCTCAACCGTATTGCCGAGTTTGCCGACGAAATCGCCGCCTGGCGGCAGGATTTCCATGCCCACCCCGAAATCCTCTACGCCGTGGAGCGCACGGCGGGAATCGTGGCCGACAAGCTGACGGCTTTCGGCTGCGACAGCGTGGTGACCGGGATTGGCGGCACGGGCGTGGTCGGCATCATCAACGGGCGGCAGAACAGCAGCGGGCGGACCATCGGGCTGCGCGCCGACATGGACGCGCTGCCCATCACCGAAAAGACCGGGGTGGCCTATGCCTCCACGACGGATGGCAAGATGCATGCCTGCGGCCATGACGGGCACACCGCCATGCTGCTAGGGGCTGCGAAATATCTGGCCGAGACGCGCAATTTCGACGGCCGGATCGCCCTGATCTTCCAGCCCGCCGAAGAGGGCGGCGCCGGCGCCAAGGCAATGCTGGACGACCGGCTGATCGAACAGTTCGGCATCGAGGCGTTTTACGGCATGCACAACTGGCCGGGCATGCCGGTGGGTCATTTCGGCATCCGCACGGGCGGCATCATGGCGGCGACGGACCGGTTCTATATCGACATTACCGGCCAGGGCGGCCATGCGGCGCGGCCGCAGACCACGATCGACCCGGTCATCGTGGCGGCCAACATGATCGTGGGCATGCAGGCGATCGTATCGCGCAATGTCGACCCGCTGCACAGTGCGGTGCTGTCGGTGACGATGGTGGAAGCGGGCGAGGCGGACAATGTGATTTCCCAGAGCGCCCGGATCACCGGGACCGTGCGCACGCTGGACCTGGCGGTGCAGGACCAGATCGAGCAGCGGCTGGCCGAATTCGTGCCCCAGTTCGCGGCCAGCTTCGGCGCCTCGGCGCGCGTGCGCTATGCGCGCGGCTATCCGGTGACCGTCAATTCGCCCGAGGAGACGGCGTTTGCCGCTGCGGTGGCCAGCGAGATTGCCGGGGCCGAGCGGGTGGATGCCGATGCGCCGCCGTCGATGGGGGGCGAGGATTTCTCGTTCATGCTCGAAAAGCGGCCCGGGGCCTATATCTTTGTGGGCAATGGCGACAGCAGCGAACTGCACAGCGATACCTATGACTTCAACGATGCCGTGATCCCGGCGGGGACGAGCTACTGGGCCCGGCTGGCGGAACGGGCCCCGGCAGCAGACCACATTCAGGGCCGGGAACGGATGCGGTCATTGGCACGAGCGAAAACGATATCGATGCGGACGCTGTCCAAATTCCTCCCAATCGTCCTGACCCTGCTCGTTTCGGCAGGCGGGGGCAGCGTGGCGACGCTGCTGGGCCTGCCCGCGGGCTGGCTGATGGGCGGCGCGCTGGCGGTCGCGGTGGCGGCGATTGCCGGCCTGCCGATGGTGATGCCCGACCGGCTGCGCGACCTGTCGTTCCTGCTGATCGGCATGTCGATGGGGGCCAGCGTGGCGCCGGACAGCCTGCGCCTCATCGCCAGCTGGCCGGTGACCATTGCCGCGCTGGCGCTCGAGCTGATGCTGATCGTGACGCTGACCGGCTGGGTGCTGGCCAGGGTCTTCAGGCTGGACAGCGGCACAGCCTATCTGAGCTCGTTTCCAGGACATTTGTCGTTTGTGCTGGGGATCGCTTCCTCGGGCGTGGGCAATCCGCGCCAGATCGTCATCATCCAGGTCATCCGCATCCTGATGCTGACCATCTGCGTGCCGATCGGGGCGGTGTTTTTGCCCATCGACCATTTTGCGCCCGTGGTGCGCACGAGCTATCTCGATATCGGCCAGTTGCTGGCCCTGGCCGCAGGCTGTGCCGCGGTGGGGCTGGTGTTCATGCGGCTCAAATTCCCTGCCGGCTTCGTACTGGGGGCGATGGCCGCGTCCATGGCGGGCAAGCTGGGCGGGCTGTATGACGCCGCCATGCCGCCACTGCTGGTGACGCTGACCTTCGTGTTGACCGGGGCGCTGATCGGGTCGCGGTTTGCCGGGATTTCGCGCGGCGAACTGCTGACCGCGGCCAAGGGCGGGCTGGTTGCCACGGGATTGACGGTGGCCATTGTCAGCGTGGTGGCCTGGCTGGCCAGCCTGATGGTGGACATGCCCTATGGCCAGATCTGGCTCGGCCTGGCGCCCGGAGCGCTCGAGGGCATGGGGGCCCTGGGAATTGCGCTGGGATATGACACCGCTTTTGTGGCGGCGCACCACGTATTGCGGCTATTGATGCTGACGCTGGCCATTCCCACAGTGGTCGTCATCATAAAAAGGCGCGAATCTGCTGCCATGGGCAGCCAGGTTTTAAGGAAGAGCAGGTAAAGACATGGTGCGGACAAGTTTGGCAGTGCTGGGCATGACCATGCTGGCCACAATGCCGGCAATGGCGGCGGTTTGCGTCGATGAGGGATCGACCAGGAGCTTCGAGTTCAGCGAGAACGGCCGGATCAAGGTCGATCACGAGGACCGCGACGCCTATGACCTGCGGATGCTGCAGCAGCGCGGCATCGACGCGGTTCACGTCGAGCGCTGGGGCAGCTGCATCCAGGCCGATGTACGCCTGCCAGACGGCACGCAGGAAATGCAGTATTTCAATCCGGGCAGCTATACGCGCGCCTACTGAGCCGCGGCGCTGCGACATGACGGCCCGATGCCGTCACGTCCAGCCCGGCATTTTCAGTGCCGCGCCCCTGCCCAGTGGCCAGAGGCGGCGGCAGTCGGGCATCAGGCAAGATCGCTGACGGCTGCCTTGCTGGTGCCTTCAATGGCGATGAAGGCGTAGCCATTGGCGGAGAGGTGCAGGCCCTCTCCGTCAAGCACGGCCCGTTCGGAAACCGCTTCGAGCCCGGCAGCGGCAGGCAGGTCCGTACCAGCGACAGCGTGGTCGGCGGCCGAGAGGTTGAATATGCACAGCATGGCCCCGGCATCGGAATCGCGCCGGAAGGCAAGGATCGGCTCGGCCACCTCGAAAAAGGCAATCTCGCCCAGGGCCAGCATGGGCCGGGTTTTGCGCTAGGCCAAAATGCGCCGGTAAAACGCCAGGGTGGAAGTCTCATCGGCATTCTGGCTGGCGACATTGAGCGCGGACTGGGCCGGCTTGACCGGCAGCCAGGGCGTGCCGGTGGTGAAGCCATTGGGCGCGGCCCCTTCCTCCCAGGGGATGGGTGTGCGGCAGCCATCGCGGCCTTTGTCTTCCGGCCAGAAGCGAATGCCGCGCGGATCGGTCAATTCCTCAAACAGCAGATCGGCTTCGGGCAGGCCCAGTTCCTCGCCCTGATAGAGGCAGACCGAGCCCTTGAGCGAGAGCACCAGCGCGACCGTCTGATCGGCCAGCTCGCCGAGCTTGTTGCTGTAGGCGGCCCAGCGGCTGACATGGCGCGGCACGTCGTGATTGGAAAAGCTCCAGCA
>CAXBKI010000387.1:0-3710 GCA_963975955.1 uncultured Devosia sp. | reverse complement strand
CCCGCCTTGCCATTCGTGCAGCCGCTTCGCCCGAGGAGAGCTACACCGCCAGTC
Organism: uncultured Devosia sp.; assembly: GCA_963975955.1. GTDB lineage: Bacteria > Pseudomonadota > Alphaproteobacteria > Rhizobiales > Devosiaceae > Devosia. The sequence continues at coordinate 3,656 of CAXBKI010000387.1, read as the reverse complement.
TGATCAGCCGCGGCATTGAGAAATGCGCGCAGAAACTGGGCGAGGAAGCCACCGAGGCGGTGATTGCGGCAGTGACCGCCAACAAGCCCGAACTGATCAAGGAAAGCGCCGACCTGCTCTATCATCTGCTTGTCGTGCTGCGCGCCTCGGATATTCCCTTGAGCGCGGTCATGGCCGAGCTCGACAATCGCACGGCCCAGTCGGGTCTCGCCGAAAAGGCCAGCCGCCAGGGCAAGCACTGATGAGCAAGCGCAAGCCCGTCCTGGCGCCCTATCACCAGTTCACCAAGGCGCAATGGGGCGCCCTGCGTGCAGACGAACCCATGACACTGACGCGCGAGGACATTGCGCGCCTGCGCACGCTGAGCGATCCGATCTCGCTCGAAGAGGCAGAGGAGACCTATCTGCCGCTTACCCGCTTGCTGTCATTTTACGTCGAGGCCATCCAGAACCTGCATTCGGTTTCAACCCGCTTTCTCGAAACGCCTGACCAGAAGGTACCTTTCATCATCGGCGTTGCCGGTTCGGTTGCGGTGGGCAAATCGACCACTGCGCGCATCTTGCAGGCGCTGCTGCAGCGCTGGCCGGCCAGCCCAAAGGTTGACCTGGTGACCACGGACGGCTTTCTCCATCCCAATGCCGAGCTCGAAAGGCGCGGTATCATGGCGCGCAAGGGTTTCCCCGAAAGCTATGACCGCCAGCGCTTCGTTCAGTTCCTGGCCGATATCAAGTCAGGCAAGTCCGGGGTCAAGGTGCCGGTCTATTCCCATCTGGTCTATGATGTGGTGCCCGGCAGCGAGGTGAGCATCGACCAACCCGACATCCTGATCGTGGAGGGCCTGAACATTCTCCAGCCCGGAGAGTTGCCCAAGACCGGCGCACCGATCCTGTTCGCGTCCGACTTCATCGACTTCTCGATCTATATCGATGCCGACAATGACGATCTCGAAGCCTGGTTCATGGAGCGCTTTTTTCGCCTGCGCGAGACTGCCTTCAAGGACCCGACCTCGTTCTTCCGCCGCTTTGCCGAAATGGACGAGGAAGAGGCCGGCGAGTTCGGCCGCATGGTCTGGCGCACCATCAACCTGCCCAACCTGCTCGACAACGTGCTGCCCACCCGTGGTCGCGCCGACCTGATCCTCAAAAAGGGCAAGAGTCACCACATCGAGCATGTGCAGCTGCGCCGGGTGTGAGGTGTTGCCCCGAAGGGCCTCACCTGTCCCCTCAGGGGAGAGGGAACGCAGGCCCGTTGGCCTGGCGAGCTCGGCAAACACTGTCAGCCTCAATAGGTCCCGTGCTGGGGTTGGCTGAAGATGATCTGGTTGCCATCAGGATCGCGGAACTTGGCGGTCTTGAAGAAATCGCCGATCGACTTGGCAACCGGCGCCAAGCCCTGCAGACTGAGCCGTCCCAGCTCTTCGGCCAGATCATCAACGATCAGGGTCAGCACGGCCGCACCGGCCCGGTCGCTGTCACTCACGATCTGTACCCAGCCGCCGCCGGGCAGCTTCCATTCGGCAATATCGCTCATCGGGCGCGCGTCGGGGGGGCGGCCGAACAGCCGCTCGTAATAGTCCAGTGCCTCGGAAATGTCGTCCACCGCGATACCGGCCAGCGCGTTGGTGATAGTCAAATCAACGTCCTCGGTTATGTCCCGAGCTCAACTCTATCATATTGACGGCATTGGGGCACGCTGTTGGCGTTTTGTCGCAGCACTGCTAAAAGCCCAATCCGAAGCGGGAGACGAAACATGGCAGAACGCAAGGTCGTGGTGGCAGGTGCTGGCGGGCGCATGGGCGCCGCCAATATTCGCGCCGTCGTGGCTCAGGCCGGTCTGAGCCTGCATGGGGCGGTCGCCGGTGCGGCGAGCCTGAAACTGCACGCCGCTGTTGATCGGCCCGGCAGCGACGCCGTGGGCAAGGATGCCGGCCTGTTCGCCGGGATCGGCGAACTGGGCGTGACCATCACGGATGATATGGACGCTGCTCTGGCGGGCGCCGAAATCATCATCGATTTCACCGCCCCGCGGGCCAGTGTCGCCCTGGCGGACAAGGCGGCGATGCTGGGTCTGGTCCATGTCATCGGCACGACCGGCTGCTCGGAAGCCGATGATGCAGCCATTGCCCGTTCGGCCGGCGCAGGCGCCCGCATCGTCAAGTCGGGCAATTTTTCCATGGGCATGGTCGTGCTGGCCAATCTGGTCGAAAAGGCCGCCGCGGCGCTGGCCGACTACGACATCGAAATTCTCGAAATGCACCACAACCGCAAGGTTGACGCGCCATCGGGTACGGCGCTGCTGCTCGGTGAGGCAGCCGCCAGGGGGCGTGATATCACCCTCAAGACCCATTCGGTGCGCGTGCGTGATGGCCATACCGGGCCGCGCGAGACAGGCAGTATCGGCTTTGCCACGCTGCGTGGCGGCACGGTGGTCGGCGACCATTCGGTGATCCTGGCTGGACCCGGCGAGCGGCTCGAACTCGGCCACCGCGCCGAGGACCGCTCCATTTTTGCCAATGGCGCCGTGCGTGCCGCTCTGTGGGCGGCCGATCGGCAGCCCGGGCTTTACACCATGGTCGACGTCTTGGGGCTCTAGGACATGGCTGCGCCAGGTTGCTGGATTGGCGTAGCCGCGCGCGCCCATGTCATGGTGGGGCAGACCGATGGCTTCGTGATGGTGGCCCATGGTCGTCACAGTGCCGTGCTGAGGCTGCAACCGGGCGACTGGTTCGCCTATTATGCCCCCACCCAGACGCTGGGCGGCAAGGACGCCGTCCGCCGCTTCGTGGCCATCGGGCAGGTCACTGCCGGCGAACCGGTCGCCCTGCCCATGAGCGTGGGCATCACCGGATGGCAGCGTCCGGCTCGTTACCTGGCCGCGGAGGAGGCGGACATCTACCCTTTGCTGGACCAGTTCGGCTTCGTGACGGGCCGCAGTCACTGGGGCATGTATTTTCGCAGGTCGCTGTTTAAGGTCGATGCGACTGATTTTTCTCTTATTGCCAACGCCATGGGCGTCGGCCCTCAATTCAATCTCGGAGACCATTGATGACCGGAACCCTGATCCTCGTCCGCCACGGGCAGAGCGAATGGAACCTGAAAAACCTCTTTACCGGCTGGCGCAATCCGGACCTGACCGAAAAAGGGATCGAGGAAGCCCGAGCGACGGGCAAGGCGCTCAAGGCCAAGGGGATCGTGCCCGATCTCTACTACACCTCGGCGCTGCGCCGGGCCCAGCACACGCTCGATCTGATGCTCGAGGAAATGGGCATTCTCAACCTGACCATCACCCGCAACACCGCGCTCAACGAGCGCGATTATGGTGATCTGTCCGGCCTGAACAAGGATGATGCCCGCGAGAAGTGGGGCGAAGAGCAGGTCCATATCTGGCGCCGCAGCTTTGACGTGCCACCGCCGGGTGGGGAAAGCCTAAAGGACACCGCCGCCCGCGCCCTGCCCTATTACGACGCTGAAATCCTGCCTGAGCTCAAGCAGGGCAAGACCATTCTGGTGGCAGCCCATGGCAATTCGCTGCGCGCACTGGTGATGGCTATCGAGGGCCTGACGCCAGACGAGATTCTGGCCCGCGAGATTGGCACGGGCGAGCCGACCATCTATCACATCGGTCCGGACGGCAAGCTGGTCGAGCGCGTGCTGCTC
>CAXBKI010000386.1:0-3711 GCA_963975955.1 uncultured Devosia sp. | reverse complement strand
GGACCGTGGAAAGCACGGGGCGGTCCATTGCCGTGCCGCTGACGGCGCTGGGCGCGGCGCGGTTCGGCTTTGCCGATCTGTGCGAAAAGCCGCTGGGATCGCGCGACTTCGTGCGGATCGCGCATCAGTTCGACTCGATCATCATCGATGACGTGCCGCAGATGGACCGGACCATGGCCAACGCGGCCAAGCGCTTTATCCTCTTGATCGACACGCTCTATGATCGCGGCGTCAAGCTGGGCGCCAGTTTCGCGGTGCCGCTGGACCAGCTGGGGCAGGACGACAGGACGGCGTTCGAATTCCAGCGCACGGTGTCGCGCCTGATCGAGATGCAGTCGGAGGACTATCTGGTTCAGGGTCTCCGGGACGCGCCGGCCGAGGAGGATGCGCCGGCCGCCGCTGCCGGAACGCCGCAGCCCTGAGCCGATGTGCCGGCCTCGCGGTGGCGGCCGTGAACGCGCCGGTCAAATCGTTCCACAGGAGCGAGCCGTCCGCGCAGGAGCGTTCGAGCTTGCCCATCGGGCAGGGGGGCTTCGCCCTTCGGCAAGGGCGAAAGCGGGGTTTAGACGAAGGGTTCACTTGCCCCTGTTGGCCGACAGGGTTAAGACGTGCGCCAATTCAACGCAGTTGGGATGAGAACTAATGGCGCGCAAGAAGATCGCTCTTATCGGCTCGGGTCAGATTGGCGGAACACTCGCCCATCTGGCAGCTCTCAAGGACCTCGGCGATATCGTGCTGTTCGATATCGTTGATGGTGTACCGCAGGGCAAGGCGCTCGATCTGTCGCAGTCGGCGCCGGTGGAAGGCTATGATGCCTCGATCACCGGCACGTCGAAATACGAAGATCTCAAGGACTCCGATGTGGTGATCGTCACCGCCGGCGTTCCCCGCAAGCCGGGCATGAGCCGCGACGATCTGCTCGAAATCAACCTCAAGGTGATGGAGCAGGTTGGCGCCGGGATCGCCAAATACGCGCCCAAGGCTTTCGTGATCTGCATCACCAACCCGCTCGACGCCATGGTCTGGGCGCTGCAGAAGTTCTCGGGCCTGCCCACCAATATGGTGATCGGCATGGCCGGCGTGCTCGACAGCTCGCGCTTCTGCCACTTCATTGCCGACGAGCTCAAGGTTTCGGTGCAGGACGTCAACGCCTTTGTGATGGGCGGCCATGGCGACACCATGGTGCCGCTGGCGCGCTACTCCACCGTTGCGGGCATCCCGCTGACCGACATCGTCAAGATGGGCTGGATGAGCAAGGAAAAGCTCGTCGGCCATCACCATGGCCGAGAGCTATCTCAAGGACAAAAAACGCGTGCTGCCCGCCGCCGTCTACCTCAATGGCGAGTTCGGCGTGAAGGGCACCTATGTCGGCGTGCCGGTGGTTATCGGTGCCGGTGGCGCCGAGAAGGTCGTCGAGATTTCGCTGAACTCGGCGGAACAGAAGGCCTTCGACAAGTCGGTCGGCGCGGTCGAGGGGCTGATCGAGGCCTGCAAGAAGATCGCACCCAAGCTGGCGTAGAATGAAATCAATAGCCGGTTGGGTGTCGAAACTTTCTGGACTGCTCCTGTTGGTTGCCATGCTCTATTTAGGGTGGTGGCTTCTTGATCAGCTGAGTCGGCTTATACAAGTATCGAACCCAGCCGTTTCAGCGGCTATTGTTGCTGGTCTCGTTGCTACTTCTTTGGCGCTTTTTACATTCTGGAAAGAGCGCAGCCGATCAATCAAAGAGGCTCATAGGGAAAAGAAGATCGAAATATATCAGAGCTTCATTAATATGACTTTTGCGTCGATCGTTCGATCGATCAATAAGGAAAGTGATGAAGAGTATTTCGCATCGACTGAATTCATGACCGAGATGATCTCGTTCAAGAAGGATCTTCTAGTCTATGGGTCGCCCACCGTTATCAAGGCATTCGTAGAGTTCATGAATCTATCCCGGTCAGGTAATGACAATACGATGGCTACTCTGAACGCCATCGGGAAAATATTCTTAGAGGTCCGGAAGGACATCGGTCTAAGTAATTTTGGTTTGGACGCTTCGGATTTACACAAATTGTACGTTACCGACTACGGACGTACAGAGAAGGCAAGACAATGAACATCCATGAACACCAGGCCAAAGAGCTGTTGAAATCGTATGGCGCGCCGGTTGCGGCGGGCGTGGCGATCTTTTCGGCCGACGAAGCCGCTGCTGCCGCCAAGTCGCTGCCGGGCCCGCTTTATGTGGTCAAGAGCCAGATCCACGCCGGTGGGCGCGGCAAGGGAAAGTTCAAGGAACTGGGCCCCGACGCCAAGGGTGGCGTGCGCCTGGCCAAGACGATTGACGAAGTCGTCGCGTTCTCCAAGGAAATGCTGGGCAATACCCTGGTGACCAAGCAGACCGGCCCGGCCGGCAAGCAGGTCAACCGGCTCTATATCGAAGACGGCGCCGACATCGCCCGCGAGCTCTATTGCTCGCTGCTGGTCAATCGCGACAGCGGCCGCGTGTCGTTCGTGGTCTCGACCGAAGGCGGCATGGATATCGAGGCTGTTGCCGAGCACACGCCCGACAAGATCATCAATGTGGATATCGACCCCGATACCGGCGTTACCGACGCCGATGTGGCCAAGCTGGTCGCGGCGCTGGCGCTCGAGGGCGAAGCCAAGACCGATGCGGGCAAGCTGTTCCCCATTCTCTACAAGGCCTTTGTCGACACCGACATGAGCATGCTCGAGGTCAACCCGCTGATCGTGATGACCAACGGCCACCTGCGCGTGCTCGATGCCAAGGTGAGCTTTGACAACAATGCCGCGTTCCGGCACGACGAGCTCAAGGCGCTGCGCGACCTCAGCGAAGAGGACGCCAAGGAAATCGAAGCCAGCAAGTTCGACCTGGCCTATGTGGCGCTCGACGGCAATATCGGCTGCATGGTCAATGGCGCGGGCCTGGCGATGTCGACCATGGACATCATCAAGCTCTATGGCGCCGAGCCGGCGAACTTCCTGGATGTCGGTGGCGGCGCCACCAAGGAAAAGGTCACGGCCGCGTTCAAGATCATCACGGCCGATCCGGCGGTGAAGGGCATCCTGGTCAACATCTTTGGCGGCATCATGCGCTGCGACGTGATCGCCGAAGGCGTGATCGCTGCGGTCAAGGAAGTCGGTCTGGAAGTTCCCCTGGTGGTGCGCCTGGAAGGCACACGCGTCAAGGAAGGCAAGGAAATCCTCGACAAGAGCGGGCTCAACGTCATCTCCGCCGATGACCTCGACGATGCTGCGCAAAAGATCGTCGCCGCCGTCAAGTCCGCTGCCTAAGCCCCGCAAGAGAGACCAAAACCATGTCAATTCTCGTCAATAAAGACACCAAGGTTCTCGTTCAGGGCCTCACCGGCAAGACCGGCACTTTCCACACCGAACAGGCCCTGGCCTATTACGGTACCCAGATGGTGGGTGGCGTGAACCCGAAGAAGGCCGGGGAAACCTGGACCAGCGGCATCGATGCCTCGGCGTCGCTGCCCGTGTTCGCCAGTGTAGCCGAAGGCAAGGAGCGCACCGGCGCCAATGCCTCGGTGGTCTATGTGCCGCCTCCGGGCGCCGCCGCCGCCATCATCGAAGCGATCGACGCGGAAATCCCGCTGATCGTGTGCATCACCGAGGGCATTCCGGTGCTCGACATGGTGCGGGTCAAGGCGCGGCTGGAAAAATCCAAGTCGCGACTGCTCGGCCCCAAC
>CAXBKI010000385.1:0-3714 GCA_963975955.1 uncultured Devosia sp. | reverse complement strand
CGAGGCGGCATGACCACCAAGGTCGAGGCTGGCAAGATCGCCACCCAGGCCGGCACCGCCATGATCATCGCCAGGGGCACCGAACACCATCCCCTGCAGGCGCTGGCCAATAACGGTCGCCACACCCTGTTCTACCCCGCCCAAAGCCGGGCGCAGGCGCGCAAGCGCTGGATCATGGGCACGCTGGCGGTTTCAGGCACGGTCCAGGTTGATGCCGGCGCCGCCCGCGCCCTGCAGACCGGCAAGTCGCTGCTGCCGGTCGGCGTAACCAAGGTTTCCGGCGTGTTCGGTCGCGGCGATGCCATCGGTGTCAACAATCCCGATGGCATCGAGATTGCACGCGGCCTGGCCTCGCTCCACAGCGAAGAAGCGCGCATCGTCATGGGCAAGCACAGTGACACGGTGATCGAACTGCTGGGCGTCGGCAATCGTGCCGCCCTGATCCATCGTGACAATCTGGTTCTGGTGGGAACACAGGAGGATGGCCATGAGCCAGGTTGAAGCCCCAACCGATCTGTCCCAGATCATGACGACGCTGGGCGACAATGCCCGGATCGGCGCCAGGGCGCTGGCCCTTGCAACGCCCGAGCAGAAGCGCACGGCGCTGCTCACCGCCGCCGGCGCCATAAATGCACACCGCAAGAAAATCCTCGCCGCCAACGCCAAGGACATGGCCCTGGCGCGCACCAAGGGGATTTCTGCCGCGTTTCTCGACCGGCTCGAGCTCACCGACCTACGCATTGATGGCATCATCGAAGCGGTCAAGACCATTGCCGAACTGCCCGACCCGATTGGCGCCGTCATCGCCGAGTGGGACCGCCCCAATGGTCTGCATATCGAACGCGTCCGTACCCCGCTCGGGGTCATTGGCGTGATCTTCGAATCGCGCCCCAATGTGACCGCAGACGCCGGCGCACTTGCCATCAAATCAGGCAATGCCGTCATTCTGCGTGGCGGCAGCGACAGTTTCCATTCCAGTCACGCCATCGTCGAGTGCATGCTCGATGGCCTGCATCTGGCGGGGCTCCCCGTCGAATGCGTGCAACTGGTGCCCACCACCGACCGCGCCGCCGTGGGCGAAATGCTCAAGGGCCTCAATGGCAATATCGACGTCATCGTGCCGCGCGGCGGCAAGACGCTGGTGGCCCGCGTCCAGGAAGAGGCGCGCGTGCCGGTCTTTGCCCATCTTGAGGGCCTGGTGCATGTCTACATCGACAAGTCAGCCGACCTCGACAAGGCCGTAGCGATAACCCTCAATGCCAAGATGCGCCGGACCGGCATCTGCGGCGCAGCCGAAACCCTGCTCGTGCATAAGGACGTGCTGGCCACCCACCTCAAGCCCATCCTTGAGGCGCTGATTGCCAAGGGTTGCGAAATCCGCGGCGACCAGACCGTCATCGAAGCGATACCCACGGCCCGCCCGGCGACAGAAACCGACTGGCGCACCGAATACGAGGACGCCATCATCTCGGTCAGGATCGTCGACAGTCTTGCCGATGCGATCGCCCATATCGAAAAATACTCCAGCCATCACACCGAAGCGATCATTGCCGAGGATGCCGAAGCGGTCAAAACATTCTTCAACCAGATCGACAGCGCCATTCTGATGCACAATGCCTCGACCCAGTTTGCCGATGGCGGCGAATTCGGGTTTGGCGGCGAGATCGGCATCGCCACCGGCAAGATGCACGCCCGTGGTCCGGTGGGCGTGGAACAACTCACCAGCTTCAAATACCGCGTCCGCGGCACCGGCCAGACGAGACCGTGACCCCTTTTGACCTTGCGTGAGCCCCTCCACATTCCCGGCATAACCGAACTGCCGCCCTCCGGGCCCGGCATGCGCATCGGCCTGTTCGGCGGCAGTTTCAATCCCATCCACGAGGGCCACCGCCTGGTGGTGGAAGAAACGCTCCGGCGGCTCGACCTGGATGCGCTGTGGGTTCTGGTAACGCCCGGTAACCCACTCAAAGACAATAGCGAATTGGTTCCGCTCGCGGACCGGGTCCGGGCCGCCCGGGCGCTTCTCGATCACCCCAAGGTGCGCGTCACCGGTTTTGAAGCGGCCCGTGGCTTCACCTATTCATGGCAGACCATACGCTTCCTCACCCAGTCCATGCCCGACCGCAACTTTGTCTGGATCATGGGCGCCGACAATCTGGTCAATTTCAGCCGCTGGGAGCGCTGGCGCGATATCGCGGCCATGGTCCCCATGGCGGTCTATGTCCGGCCAGGGTCTGGACGCCGTGCCCCTGTTTCCATGGCGGCCAGCGCCTTGGCACAATGGCGCATCGACGAAGATGACGCCACGCGCCTGGCAAGCCTTGCCGCGCCCGCCTGGGTATATCTGCACGGGCGCCAATCACAGCTGTCATCCTCGGCCATTCGGGCACGACGACAAGACGTTAAGCCAAAATGAAGACGCAATCTTGCGAAACTGTCGTCAAAAGCGCATATTGCACTGGTGTGATGACTATCACCGGAACAGGAACTGACTGCTTGCCGTTTGAAAAGACGCCTGCATATTCCGATCAACTACCAAGGATGCTGACCCCCCGCATGACCCATGCACGCGCATGGGCGGAAGGCCATTGATGATGGCCGCCCTGCCCGAAAACACCGCCACTCCAGCCACAACGTCGCTTGCGACTCCGGAACGACCCATGATCGACGTGATTTTGAACTGCCTTGACGATGCCAAGGCCGAAGAAATCGTCGCCGTCGACATTGTGGGTAAATCCTCGCTGGCCGATCACATGGTCGTCGCCTCAGGGCGCTCGCAGCGACACGTCGGTGCCGTAGCCGATCAGATGATTACCGCGCTGCGCGAAGCTGGCTACGGCAAGCCACGCATCGAGGGACTGCCCCATTGCGATTGGGTCCTGGTCGATGCGGGCGATGTCATCGTCCATATCTTCCGGCCTGAAGTGCGCGAGTTCTACAACATCGAAAAGATGTGGCAGGCGGATTTCGCGGCTGACGCGCACTAGAGTCATTTAATGCGCATGACGATTGCGGCCGTCGGCCGGATGAAGGCCGGGCCGGAGCGGGAAATGGTGGCGCGCTACCTCGACCGCGCGGTCGGCGGCGGCAAGCCGCTTGCCTTGACCGGGTTTGACGTCATCGAACTCAGTGAATCACGCTCTTCCGCGGCCGCCAGTCGCAAGACCGAGGAAGCCAAAGCGCTCAAGGCCGCCTTGCCAGAGGGCATCATCGTCGCACTCGATGAACGGGGCAAATCGGTTGCTTCGGAAGCCTTTGCCCGCCAGATCGGCCGCTGGCGCGATGATGGCCGCCCTGCGGCCAGCTTTGTCATCGGCGGGGCCGACGGGCTTGACCCCGAATTCGTTGCCAAGGCAGATCTGGTATTGAGCTTTTCGCCGCTGACCTGGCCACACCAGCTTGTTCGTATCATGCTGGCTGAACAACTTTATCGCACCACCACCATCCTGGCTGGACATCCCTATCACCGTGGCGATTAGCCCATGCAGTCCGATCTATGGTTAAGCAACGTTAACCTGCGGTTTTCTGCATGCTTGTTATGGTGCGGGCATTGATTCGGGCGCCGCGCGCCGTTGCTGGAGACGTCATGGCGCTAAAGCCAGGCATGACACTGGGATTGCTGCTTGTCAGCACGCTGCTGACGGGGTTTTCGACCGTGTCGCTGCACGCCCAGTCAGCGACCACGGAACCGGCCGAGACGCCCGCTTCGGCTGG
>CAXBKI010000384.1:0-3729 GCA_963975955.1 uncultured Devosia sp. | reverse complement strand
CAGTCATCAGCGCAACGACAGCGGAGGTCTGGAAGGTCTTCATGATGGGCTTTCCTTTGCATGGGAGCCGGTGACTTGCCCGGCTTGAAAACACCATAGCGGCGCCTGCCTATGCGCGACCTTGCGGGCGCATGAACACTTGGTCAGATTGGTAAGGAAGGCGAAGCGAGACCAGGCATTCATGATTGACATCAATATTGATCCCAATCCCGACGACGGCGCGCTGCAGCGCCTGTGGCGGGTGGCCTGGGGCGGAGAGGCCGATCCTGAGGCGCAGCCTGGCGCATCTGGGCGCCTATGATGGTCCGCTGCTGGTCGGCTTCGTCAATGTCGCCTGGGATGGTGGCGTGCATGCCTTCATCCTGGATACCTGCGTCGACCCGGCCTATCGCCGACAGGGTATTGCCCTGCGCCTGCTCGCGGACGCCAAGACGGTGGCGCAGGCGCGCGGTGCGCAATGGCTGCATGTCGATTTCGAGCCGCGTCTGGAGCCCCTCTATCGGCGCGCCGGATTCAGGCCCACCGCAGCGGGACTGATCCGGCTCGCCTGAGCGAAGAGGCGGCGATCAGCGCGGGCGCCAGGCGAGCAGTCGCATGGCGTTGAGCGTGACCAGAACGGTGGCCCCGGTATCGGCCAGAATGGCGGGCCACAGGCCGGTGATGCCGATGATCGTGGTCACCAGGAATACCGCTTTCAGGCCGAGCGCGACGGTGATGTTCTGCCAGATATTGGCCATGGTGGCGTTGGACAGCCCGATCATGGCCGCGATGTCGCCCACACGGCCATGCAGGATCGCCGCGTCGGCGGTTTCGAGCGCCACATCGGTGCCGCCGCCCATGGCAATGCCGATATCGGCGGCCGCCAGGGCAGGGGCATCATTGATGCCGTCGCCGATCTTAGCGACGATTTTGCCCTTGGCCTGCAGTTCGCGCACAATCGCCTGCTTGTCCTGCGGCATCAGGCCCGCACGCACATCCAGACCCAGATCGGCGCCAATGGCTCTGGCCGTGCGGGCGTTGTCACCGGTCAGCATGATGACGTCAATGTTGATGCTTTTGAGTGCATCAATACCGGCCCTGGCGTCGGCACGCGGCTCGTCGCGCATGGCGATGATGCCGGCGATTTCGGTGCTCGACAGCAGGACCGAGACGGTTTTGCCGGCATCGGTGAAGCCATCGATAGCAGTGCGGAGTTCGGGCGGGAGGCTGATCTGTTCGGCTGCGGCGCCGGGGGAAAACAGCGCGATCTCCTGACCCTCGACGGTGCCGGCCAGACCCTTGCCGGCGATGGCGCGGGCATTGGCGGCTGGCGGAACCGAGACCGCCTCGGCCTTGGCCTGGGCCAGGATGGCCAGCGCCAGAGGATGGCTGGAGCCGGTTTCAAGCGCGGCGGCAAGGGCGAGCACCTCGGCTTTGCTGCGGCCGACAGGATGGATGTCGGTGACCATGGGCTTGCCCTGGGTGAGGGTGCCGGTCTTGTCGAGCGCGACGGTGGTGATCGTGCGCAAGGCTTCGAGCACGGCGCCGCCCTTGAGCAGCAGGCCGCGGCGGGCGCCGGCCGAGAGGGCAGCCGCGATGGCGGCGGGCGTGGAGATCACCAGTGCGCAGGGGCAGCCGATGAGCAGGATCGCCAGGCCCTTATAGACCCATTCGCCCCAGGACTGACCCAGCGCCAGGGGCGGCACAATGGCGACGAGGGCGCCCACGACCAGCACGCCGGGCGTGTACCAGACCGAGAAGCGGTCGATGAAGCGCGCGGTCGGGGCCTTGGCCTCCTGCGCCTCTTCGACCAGCTGAACGATGCGGGCGATGGTATTGTCGCTGGCCGTGGCGGTGACGCGGATCTGCAGGACCGCGTTGGTATTGATGGTGCCGGCAAAGACGGTGTCGCCGGAGCGCTTGGTCAGGGGCACGCTTTCGCCGGTGACCGGGGCCTCGTCAATGGCGCCTTCACCGGCCACGATCTCGCCATCGGCGGGAATGCGGTCGCCCGGGCGCACCATGATGATGGCGCCCAGCTCGAGGCCGGCTGCGGGGACTTCCGTGGTCTGATCGCCAGTCACCAGAAAGGCGGTCTTGGGGACGAGATCGGCCAGTCCCTTGATCGAGGCGCGCGCCCGGCTGGCGGCGACGCCTTCGAGCAGTTCGCCGATCAGAAACAGCAACACCACCATGGCGGCTTCTTCGGTGGCGCCGATGATCACGGCGCCGACCGCAGCGATGGTCATCAGGGTCTCGATGGAAAAGGGCGTGCCGGCCATGGCGCCTGCCATGGCGCGGCGGCCGATGGGGATAAGGCCGACCAGCAGGGCCAGCAGGAAGGCCTCATGACCGATGCCCGGCACCGCCATGCCCGTCAGCCAGGCCGCGAGCATGGCCACGCCACAGGCAAGCGCCAGCATGGCCTTGGGCGTGCGCCACCACGGCCCGTCGCCCAGGGCGAAGTGATCGTGGCCGCCGGCGTCGCCGTGATCGTGATCGTGGTCATGATCGGGTTGCTGCTGCGGCGGCCTAGCGCCATCGGCGGCGACGGAATAGCCGAGCGGCTTGATGGCCTGCTGAATGCGGCTGAAAGGGACATCGTCATGAACGACGTTGCTGGCGCAGGACGCACAATCCATGCCGCCGACGCGGTATTTGCTGTGTGTTGATTGAGCCATGGCGTGTCCTTTCAGTTCCTATATGGGTGCTTCTAACTTCTCTAGCCACTAGAGGAGCAAGGGCAAAAATCACCAGGGCTGGAAATGGAAACGACAAACGCGCCGCCCGGTGCGGGCAGCGCGCTCAATCAGTCAGGCATGATGGGCCAGAGGCCTATTCGGTGGCGGTGCGCAGCTGGAAGCCGGTAATGCCGACAGCCACATTGATGCCGGTCTGGCCCTGAACGCTCAGCGGCTGCAGCATGAAGCTCTCGCTGGAACCGCCAACCAGGGCGTTGGCACCGGCGCCAAGGCCGAGCGAAGCCTCAGCACTCACGCCGACATACTGGCCAGCCAGCGAGCCGGGTGCATAGGCGTCCGTGCTGGGCGCCAGCACCAGCCACTGAATGACCGACTCCTCGGTAAAGCCGATATCGAGCCCCACCTTGTTGACCGTGCCATAATAGACTTCGATGGGTTCGGCTGACTGGGAATCAAAGAAGCTGCACACGGCATCCTTGGACGAGCCCAGGATCAGGCCCACGCCGCCTTCGACGGTGCATTCGAGGCGACCGATCTCGACATTCTCCTGGGCGTGAGCCGCTGTCGAGAACAGGGCGGTGGCAGCAAGGGCGGTTGCGGTAATCAGTTTCATTGGGGTACTCCTAAGCAGGTTCAACGCCTCTCCACCCCGTCGGTTCCGCCTGGGGAAGGGGAAACCGGGCCGCCATTGGCCCAGCAGGACAGTTTCATGGCATTTCCCATCGGTGAGCTGGCGCGGCAGACCGCGGTCAAGGTGCCCACCATCCGTTACTACGAGCAGATCGGGCTGCTGGCAGCGCCGCCGCGCAGCGAAGGCAATCGCCGTCTCTATGGGCAGTCGGAGGTGGAGCGGCTGCGTTTCATCCGCCATTCGCGCGAACTGGGTTTTGAAATCGAGGATATCCGCGAATTGCTGACCATGGCCGGGCAGCCGCAGTCATCCTGTCATCAGGTCGACAGCATCGCGCGCAATCACCTGCGCGAGATCGAGCGGCGAATTGCCAGCCTGACCGCGCTGAAGGCCGAGCTGAGCCGGATGATCGACGAG
>CAXBKI010000383.1:0-3735 GCA_963975955.1 uncultured Devosia sp. | reverse complement strand
GCGTTTGCACGGCCTGGCTGCGATCCATCTGCCGGAACTGCGGCAGGGCCACCGGCGCCAGCGTCGCCAAAAGGTAGAGCAGGCCGGTCAGTGCGAGGGCGATAGCCAGGCCAAGACTGTCCACCAGCAGGCCGGCATAAAGCCCGCCAAACGGGATCAGGCACCAGGTCAGCGCCCCCACCAGGGCCACGACGCGTCCGACCATGGGCGCGGGAATGCGCTCGAACAGGATGGCGCCGATAATGGGGTTGAGAAAGCCCGCCGCAAACCCGGCCAGCAGCAGCACCGCCAGGATCTGGGGCACCGGCAGATCGAGCGCGAATGCCGCCATGGGGAGCGGCCCGGCGCAGAGGAAGCCGACAGTATAGAGCAACAGGCGCGGCAGGCGCTCGCCAAACGCCGCGGCGATGACGGCGCCGGCAATGGAGGCGCCCGAGAAGACGGCGAGGAAGATGCCCACCCAGGTCACCTCCATGCCCGCATCGCGCACCCAGACCGGCAGCAGCACGATGGCATAGGCCTGGTCGAACAGATTGGTGCAGGCGATCATGATCACTAGGCTCATCAGCACGCGATCGGCCCGCAGTACCTGCCAGCCCGCGGCCAGTTCAGCGCGGTAGGTACCGGTCAGGCCGGACCGTTCAGCCTCCGGACGCGGCTCGAGCGACGGCACGCCAAAGCCGAGCACCAGGGAGGACAGCAGGAACGTGGCGGCATTGACCAGCAGTGCGGGGACCGGCCCGACCAGGCCGATCAGCGCGCCCGCCCCGGCAGCGCCCAGGGTTCCCGCCAGCCGCTCGCTGGCCCCCATGACGCCGGTCACCCGCTCGAGCGGCACGGCGCCCATGCCGGCCACTGCCGGCACCAGCGCCTGCTTGGCGGCGTCGGCGGGGGCGCGCAGCACGCCCAGCAGCGCCACCATCGGCAGCAGCACCGGGAAAGACATCACCCCCGTCCAGAACAGCAGCGGTATCAGCGCCACCGCGACAGCCGAGAGGCGATCGCACCAGATCGCGATCGCGCGCGCGCCGATCCGGTCGATCAGCGGGCCCAGCAGCGCCTTGGCCACCACATAGGGCAGCATTTCGCACAGCCCGACGACGCCGGTCAGCACCGGGCTGCCGGTGGTGGTCAGCACGAGCCAGGGAATGGCGATGGCCGACAGCCGCGTGCCGCCCACGGACGCCACGGCGGAAACCGCCAGCGCAACCAGCGGCCGGCGCCGGCTCATGCGTCGGGCTCGGTGGCATAGGGGGCGGCGTTGAGGATGATGTCGAAGGGCCGCATCCCCTCGGGCAGCGGCGCCCCCAGCGGCGGCGCGGCGGCCATGGCCTCCTGCAGCAGCTGCTCGATCCTGCGGACCAGCGCCGCGGCGCCTTGGGCCGTCATGGGAATTGTGTAGTCGCTGGCCGTTGAGGCATTGCGCCAATCGGGCGGCAGGTCGGCATAGCCGCGCAGCGCCCCCTGCATCTGGCTGATCTGCCCGTGCAAGGCAGCCTGCATGAAGGCCAGGCCGGTATCGAGCACATCGCCCTGCGCGCCGGGCTCGAGATAGGTGGTCAATTCGTGGCTGGCGCGCCACCAGCGCTCCCGCTGATTGCCGCGCTCGCTGTCCTCCTCGATGAAGCCATGCAGCGCCAATTGCCGCAAATGGTAGCTTGTCGCGCCCGAATTGAGGCCCAGCAGGGCAGCCAGGCCGGAGGCCGTGGCCGGCCCCTGCACGCGCAGCAGGCCGAGCATGCGCAGCCGCAGCGGATGGCTGAGCGCCTTGAGCGCCGATGGATCGGGCGTGACGCGGCTTATCTGGCGTTCGGACATGGAGCGACTCCCGGTTTGCCAGAGGAGCCTATATTCGCAAAGTTTTCTTTGCAAAGGTTTGTTTGCGATTATCGAGGGCGGTTGTTCAGGCCGCCGAAATCTCCCGCAGCGCCAGTTCGTCCAGCCTGCTGGGCCGGCCAAACAGATAGCCCTGGCCGATATCGCAGCCCAGGGCCGCCAGATAGGCGCGCTGCTCGTGGGTTTCCACGCCCTCGGCAATGACGATCTTGCCCAGGCGATGGGCCATGGTCAGTGTGGTCTCGACGATGACGGCGCTCTTGGCGTCGGGCAGATTGCGCACAAAGGACTGGTCGAGCTTGACCTTGGCGATGGGCAGGCTGGTGAGATAGGTCAGGGACGAATAGCCGGTGCCGAAATCATCCATCGCGATCGACACGCCCAGCGCACTGAGCTGTTCGAGGATTTCCAGGCTGGCCGGATTGTCCGCCACGGAAATGGATTCGGTGAGCTCGATATCGAGCCGCTGCGCCGGCAGGCCGGATTCGGCGAGAGCCCGGCGCACCGAGTTCAGCATATCCCCCTGCGCCAGCTGCACCGGGGAGACGTTGACGGAGATGCGGCCACCCCAGCCGCTCCGGGCAACCTGGCGACAGGCGTCGCGCAGGATCCAGTCGCCCAGTTCGACGATCAGCCCGGTTTCTTCGGCGAGCGGAATGAACTCGTTGGGCGGCACCAGTCCAAAATCGGCACTGCGCCAGCGCACCAGGGCCTCAAGGCCCACGGTCCGACCGGTCCTCAGATCGATCTGAGGCTGGAACAGCAGGAAGAACTCGTTGCGCGGCAGGGCGTTTCGCAGGGCCAGGTCGCGATGGCGTCGGTCCTCGATCTGCTGCCGGTGCTCGGGCGCATAGTCCACGAAATGGCGGTGTTCGGTCTGGGCCACCGCCAGGGCAATCTCGGCGTCCTGGACCAGATCGGCCATGTCCTGGTCTGCGCTGCGGCGGCTGGCGCTGCCAAAGACAGTGTCGAGCATGATGGTGTGCCCGCCGGTCAGGTAAGGCTGCTCCAGCACGGTGGTCAGCCGGTCGATCGATGGCGTCAGCGTGCCGAAGGCATCCTCAAGCACACCAAAGGCAAACACGTCGCTTTCCAGTCGCGCCGGTACGGATCCGGTCAGGTGGGTCAGTCGCGCCCGGATCTCGCGCGCGACAGCATCGAACACACTATGGCCAAAGCTGGCCGAGACGGCGTGCAGGCGCTGCAGCCGGACCACCACCACCCCATTGGCCCCGGCTGTGTTCGCCAGGCTTTCCACCAGCGCATGGCGCGACAGCGCCCCGCTGGTGGCATCATGCTGGGCCAGATAGGCCAGTCGCGCCTGCTGCAGGCGGCTGTGGCGCCAGCGGCGCGCGCGCTCCTGCAGGAAGCTGGCTGCCACGGCGATGCCGGCCATCACGTGAAAAATGCTGGTGTCGAGCGCGATGGCGCCCAGATTGAGCGCCAGCAGGGCGGCCAGCTCAAGCACCAGGCTGGCTATGACGGCGGCCCCTGCCCTGAGCGGAACCGAAATGCTCCGCCCGGCCAGGGTTATCGCGATCACGGCCAGGATGCCCAGCAGCCCGGCGGGCGCATTACCCAGATCGGTGAGGGCACGGCCCGCCTTGAGCGTTTCGGTGGCAGCAATCTGCACCATCGCGCCGGGAATCACACCAAAACGGGGCACTCGGAAGTAGTCGCGCAGTTCGATGGCGCTGGCGCCGATCACCACCTGCTTGTCACGCAGCAGCGCGGGGTCCGCGGTGCCGTCCAGCACGGCACCGGCAGACACCCGGACGACCCTGTTCAGGTCAATGCTGTAATCGATATTGAGAGAATCCCCGGGAACACGGGCGCCCGGCTCCAAAGCCAGGGCCAGCGTTGGCATCGACCAGAGGCGGACGGGAACCGATACCAGCA
>CAXBKI010000382.1:0-3736 GCA_963975955.1 uncultured Devosia sp. | reverse complement strand
CCCGCCGACGCGGTGTTCCAAGTCACTGGTGCGCAATATGAATTGGCGCTGGTGTCGATGTCACTGACCGACTTCGATCCGTTGCGGGTGTGCTCGCAGATGCGCACGCTTGAGCATACGCGCAATCTGCCGATCATCCTGATGGCCGAAGAGGCCGACAGGCCCAGGGTGGTGCGGGCGCTCGACCTGGGCGTGAACGACTTCATCTCGCGGCCGATCGAGCGCAATGAACTGGCCGCGCGTATCCGGACGCAGATCAGGCGGCACCGCTACGCCCTTGAGCTGCGTGAAAGTGTCAACAATACCATGGCGCTAGCCGTGACCGATGACATGACGGGGCTCTACAATCGCCGCTATTTCGACCGCCATCTGGGGGTGATGCTGGGCAAGGCGCAGGATCTCAAGCGGGACATGGCGCTGATGATTCTGGATATCGACCACTTCAAGGCGGTCAATGACAGCCATGGTCACGACATTGGCGACGCGGTCCTCAGGGAGTTCGCAGTTCGCTTGAAGCGCAACATCCGAGGCGTTGATCTTGCTTGCAGATTCGGGGGCGAAGAGTTCGTCGTTCTGATGCCCGATACCGACTACAACCAGGCCGAGGCGGTGGCGGAGCGGGTGCGGCAGTCGATTGCCGACCGGGTGTTCGAGGTGGGGGCGCAGCGGCCGCTGTCGGTGACGGTATCGGCCGGTGTCACGCTGAATGAGCGCATGACGGATTCGCCGGAATCACTGGTCAAGAGAGCCGATGTGGCGCTCTATCGCGCCAAGCGCGAAGGCCGCAATCGGGTGGTGTTCGACGCCGCCTGACATGCCAGTGCAATTGGACGTGTTAGGGTTATTTGTTATAGTTAACAATGGGTTGATAGGCTGAGGGGCCCGGATTTGCTTGTGTTCCGGGCGCCGCGGAGTAGGTTGCCTGCACACCGGCAGGCACTCCTCAGGGACGGGCAGCCGATGGTTCCCTACGGCTCGTCTCAGGTCCGCCGCAACTCCTGAGCCCCGTAGGGCGGTTGGTCCGGACGCGGACAGAGTGGCCTCTTCGACATGCCGCTCCGGACCAGCCACTCATCATTCGATCCGATGCAACCATTCCCTCCAAAACGATAGCATGATGCTAACGCCTGGCGTCACCCATTGCGCCGGGCATAACCGGCACAACAAAAAGCCCCGCATCGAGGATGCAGGGCCTTTCAGTCGTCAGTCGAACAGGCGCCAGATTACTTGATCTTGGCTTCCTTGAATTCGACGTGCTTGCGCACAACCGGATCGTACTTGCGGTACGAGAGCTTCTCGGTCTGGGTGCGGGCGTTCTTCTTGGTGACGTAGAAAAAGCCAGTATCAGCTGTCGACACGAGCTTGATCTTGACGGAAGCAGCTTTGGCCATGTTGTAGTCCTTCACAAAGCGAAAGGCGCCGTGGATTCCCCGGCGCCGGAATTTGGGCGCAACCTACGGATTTACCGCAGATTGTCAAGCTGGCTTTCAGTCCGTCTGGCCAGTGCCGAAGCCGTACATGCCGTTGGCCCACTGCAGGCCCACGATTGCGCCCTTGATGGAGGGGAGCATGGCCAGGGGCAGGACGATGGAGAGGGGGACGAGGGTGTAGAGATAGACCGCCGGATCGACGTGCCAAGTCATGTCCATATGCATCATCAGGGCGACCAGGATATGGCCGACGATCATGATGGCGATATAGGGCGGGAAATCGTCGGCGCGGTGCAGGTCGAGCTGCTCACCGCAGACATTGCACTGGCTGGCGACCTTGAGGTAGGCGCGGAACATCTTGCCCTTGCCGCAATGGGGGCACTTGCACAGCGTGCCGCGCCACATCGCCTGACCAACGTCACGCTTCTCGGTTGCCTTGGTTCCAGCTGCCATCACATTACCTCTTCTTGCGACCCTTGGGTCCATAAGACCTAGATGGGCGCTTGTTGCCCCGGCGAACAGATGACGGATTGACGCGCTGTCCTTCCGAGAGCAGCTCAAAGCGCAACGCCCCGGCGACCGGCGCGGCTTCGAGCAACCTGACGGTCACGCGATCGCCCAGAGTGAACTTCTCGCCGCCGCGCTCGCCGATCATGGACTGGCGCTCCTCGACATAGCGATAATAGTCCTGGCCCAGGCTGGACGCCGGGATGAAGCCGTCAGCGCCGGTTTCAAACAGCCGGACGAAAAGGCCCGAGCGCGTGACGCCGGAAATGCGACCTTCGAATCTGGCGCCAATCTTGGTGGCAAGGAACTGGGCGAGCAGGCGGTCGGCCGTTTCGCGTTCCGCCCGCATGGCGCGGCGTTCGGTGGCGGATATGTGCTGGGCGATGCCGGGCAGATGCAGCATCTCGTTTTCGCTCAACCCGTCATCGCCCAGATCGAGCGCCTTGATCAGGGCGCGATGCACGATCAGATCGGCATAGCGGCGGATGGGCGAGGTGAAGTGGGCGTAGCGATTGAGATTGAGGCCGAAATGGCCGTAGTTCTCGGCGCTGTACTCGGCCTGGGCCTGGGAGCGCAGCACCATCTCGCTGACCTGCTCGACATTGCCCGCCTTGCGCGACTGCGCCAGGATACCGTTGAAGTCGGCGGCGCGGACGCTGTCGGATTTCTTGACGGCGATGTCGAGCGAACCCAGGAAATCGCGCAGGGCCTGGAGTTTTTCCGAGGATGGCTCGTCGTGCACGCGGTAGAGCAGGTTAGAGCGTTTTTCCTCAAGCGTTTCGGCCGCCGCGACATTGGCCGCGATCATCATCTCCTCGATCAGGCGATGGGCTTCCAGACGCTCGGGGACATTGATGTCGCGCACCATGCCCTTGTCATCGAGAAGGATCTTGCGCTCGGGCAGGTCAAGGGCGAGCGGGCCGCGCTGGTCGCGTGCGCTCGCCATGGTGTCGTAGGCCGCGTAGAGCGGGCGCAGGACGGGCTCGAGCAGCGGGCCGGTCTGATCATCGGCGTGGCCGTCAATGGCGGCCTGGGCCTGCTGGTAGCTCAGCTTGGCGGCCGAACGCATCAGGATGCGATGGAAGCTGTGGCTACGTTTGCGGCCATCAGCACCGATCACCATGCGTACCGCCAGGGCGGCCCGCGGCACGCCCTCCTTGAGCGAACACAGCTCGTTGGAAATGCGTTCGGGCAGCATGGGCACAACCCGGTCGGGGAAATAGACCGAATTGCCGCGGACATAGGCCTCGCGGTCGAGCGGGGAGCCGGGGGTGACATAGGCGGCGACGTCGGCAATGGCGACCGTGACGATGTAGCCGCCCTTGTTGGCCGGGTCCTTGTCCGGCTCGGCATAGACGGCGTCGTCATGATCCTTGGCGTCGGCCGGATCAATGGTGATCAGCGGCACGTCGCGCCAGTCCTCGCGGCCCTTGAGACCGACTTCGGTCGCCTCGTCGGCAGCGCGGATCACCGACTGGGGAAAGCGATAGGGGATTTCCAGATTGTGGATGGCAATCAGGCTGACCGCACCTTCGGACATGGGATTGCCGATGACGGCGGTGACCTTGGCGCGCGGAATCATCAGGCGACCGGAAAGCTTGACCTCGACCTCGACCAGATCGCCATCGCGGGCATCGAGCAGGTCGCCAAGCGGAATGCGCATTTCCTTCTGCTTGCGATCAACCGGGATCAGGCGGGCGCCATCATCATCAAGGCGAACAATGCCGATCTGGCCGCGGCGCGGCTTGTCGAGGATCTTCATCGCCTTGGCGGTATAGACCGGAATGTCGGCGTCGCCG
>CAXBKI010000381.1:0-3739 GCA_963975955.1 uncultured Devosia sp. | reverse complement strand
CCACGCTCGAACCCGGCCACCTATACCGGCGCCTTCACGCCGCTGCGCGAATGGTTTGCCGGCCTGCCCGAGGCCAAGACCCGCGGCTATGGCCCCGGCCGCTTCAGCTTCAACGTCAAGGGCGGGCGTTGCGAGAAGTGCCAGGGCGATGGCCTGCTCAAGATCGAGATGCACTTCCTGCCCGACGTCTACGTCACCTGCGATGTCTGCAAGGGCAAGCGATACAATCGCGAAACGCTCGAGGTGAAGTTCAAGGGCAAGTCGATCTCCGACATCCTGGACATGACGATCGATGAAGGCGTCGACTTCTTTTCGGCCGTGCCGGTGATCCGGGACAAGTTCGCCACGCTGCAGCGCGTGGGCCTGGGCTACGTCAAGATCGGCCAGCCGGCCACCACGCTGTCGGGCGGCGAGGCGCAGCGCGTCAAGCTGTCCAAGGAGCTGTCCAAGCGCGCCACCGGTCGCACGCTCTATATGCTGGACGAGCCCACCACGGGCCTGCACTTCCACGATGTGGCCAAGTTGCTCGAGGTGCTGCACGAACTGGTGGATGGCGGCAATACGGTGATCGTCATCGAGCACAATCTGGAAGTCATCAAGACGGCCGACTGGGTCATTGATCTGGGCCCCGAAGGTGGCGATGGCGGCGGCGAGATTGTGGCCGTGGGCACGCCGGAAGATGTGGCGGCCAATCCGCGCTCGCATACCGGCCATTTCCTCAAGGAGATCATGGCGCGGCGGCCGCATTTCGCCACTAGGGCGGCCGAATAGGGCCGCCCGTCCAGGGCTCCCCGCATGTGTGACCGTGCAGGCTAACCTTATGCTGACGCTTTGGGCCATTCGGTGATGACACATCGAATGGCCTGTCATGGCGCGGATTGGTGTCGCGCCCCCCGCGAGATTGCGGCAAACGCGACTGAATTGTGAAAATGCCATGCGCCATGCGCATGCAGCGCCTGACAATAGAGGCATGGCGCTGCCGCCCAAATCACCTCATGTTCGGGTTGTCAATCAGACTGCCAAAAGGGATACGCCGATGTTTGTGCGAGCCGTCTGGCGCATAAAGCGCCTGGTCGACATCAAGCAGACGTTGCGGGAAATGGACGTTCCCTCGACGCGTGATGCCGATCTTCTGGGGATCTCAGGTCCCGACTTCTCGAAGATGACCCGATCGCTGTTCGATCGCTGATCAGCTTCGCCTGCACGTTCTGTTGATGGTCGCCGGCAGCCACCCGGCGGCCATCGCCGTTTTGCAGGGCTTAGGATTTTGCTAACCACGATCCACCGAGCCCCGCGCAAACTGCATAGCTCGTTTGACCATTATCCCACTGCTCATCTGAGTGGCACTGCTCTAAATATAAGCTCGTAAACACAAGGAGACTTCCGATGGACATTCGCAAAACCTTCAAGAAATGGGCCGCTTACCAGCAGACCGTTCGTGAACTCGCCGCTCTCGACAATCGTCAGCTCAACGACCTGGGCATTTCGCGCACCGATATCAATCGCGTTGCTCGTGATCATGCCAGCACCCTGTAAGTCTTTATTTATCAAACTTACAGCTGAGCCGAACCGAACACCCGCCTCTCTTTGAGATGCGGGTGTTTTGTTATGCCGCAGCAGCCAGAACTGTCCTGCCGCTAATCCAGCAGCCCCCGGAACTCCCCCGCCCGTGACCCGTTGACTCCCACAAGCAAGAGGAGTTTGCCATGCAAAATCTATCCGGAAAATTCGTCGCCATCCTCGCCACCAATGGTTTCGAGCAGTCCGAGCTCGAAGTGCCGCTCAAGACGCTACGCGAGGCAGGCGCCACCGTTCATGTTGTTGCGCCTGAAGCTGGCGAGATCAAAGGCTGGGACAAGGACGACTGGGGCAATGCCGTTCCCGTGGACAAGTCCATCGAGGCTGTCAAAGCCGATGACTACGACGCGATCGTCCTGCCCGGCGGCCAGATCAATCCAGACCTGTTGCGGGTTCAGCCCAAGGTGCTGGACCTCATCAAGGCATTCTGGCAGCAGAAGAAAGTGGTCGCTGCCGTGTGCCACGCGCCCTGGCTGCTGGTGGAAACCGGAATCGTCAAGGGCCGCAAGGTTACCTCCTATCCCTCGATCAAGACCGACGTCGTCAATGCCGGCGGCCTGTGGGAAGACAGCGAAGTCGTGTCCGATCAGGGTCTGGTGACCAGCCGCAAGCCAGCCGATCTACCCGCCTTTTGCGACAAGATCGCTGAAGAGATCCTCGAGGGCCGGCACGAACGCCGCGCTGCCTAATAGGCCAGCCGTGCTACCAGATCAGAGTAGCTGACCATGACGGCCTAGCGAAAGCCGGGCCGTTTCTGCAATTGCGCGTACCATGCCTCGAGCGCGGGCATGGCGGGTCGCTCGATATCCATGGTGAACCAGCGATACAAGGAGACGCCGGCCACAATATCGGCATAGCTGATCTCATCGTCGGCAAGGAACGCCTGGTTTGCCAATTGCCGCTCGATCAGGTGCATAGCGCCGAACGATCTTTCGTAAGCAGTTGATATTGCATCGCGATCATGCTGCTCAACTGGGGTCCGGACGAGCAGCCAGAACAGCCCAATCCAGGCCGGTTGCAGTGTTGTAGCGGTCCAGTCGGTCCACTGATCGACCAGGGCACGCTGGCGCGGATCAGCGCGCCAGAGATTGTTTTGGCCGTAGACGCAAGCGAGGTAGCGGACGATGGCGTGACTCTCCCAGATGGTTACGTCGCCATCCTGCAGTGTCGGCACCAGTCCGTTGGGGTTGAGCGCACGATAGGCCGGGGCATCAAGCCCGCCATGAACTCCGCCCACTTCGATATGGTGGAATGGTACGTCGAGTTCGATGAGTGTCCACAGCACTTTCTGAACATTGCAGGAGCTTTTGCGCCCCCAGAGCACGCATTTTTGATCCATTGCACTACCTCCAGGACGACATGAGAGCAGCATAATCAGGCGGTCGAGCAAGTCTGAGTTGCGCGGGGCTGCGGCGCTTGCTATCTGCCCATCATGTCCATTTCACAACCTATTCACATCATTGGCGGCGGCCTCGCCGGCTCGGAAGCTGCATGGCAGGCCGCACAGGCCGGCGCAAAGGTCATCCTGCACGAGATGCGTCCCGTGCGCGGCACCGATGCACACCAGACGGACAGTCTGGCCGAACTTGTGTGCTCCAACAGTTTCCGTTCCGACGATGCAGAACAGAACGCCGTGGGCTTGCTGCACGAGGAGATGCGGCGCTGCAACTCGCTGATCATGGCCTGTGCCGACAAAAGCCAGATCCCGGCCGGTGGGGCGCTGGGGGTCGATCGTCATGGCTTTTCTGCCGCGGTGACGCAGGCCATCGAGACCCATCCCAATATCACCATGGCGCGCGAGGAAGTCGCGGGCATGCCGCCCGAGGACTGGCAGAATGTGATCATTGCCACCGGCCCCCTCACCTCGCCGGCGATGGCCGAAGCTATCCTGGCCAAGACGGGCGAGGATGCGCTGGCGTTCTTTGACGCCATCGCCCCCATTGTGCACTTTGACAGCATCAACATGGACATCGTCTGGGCGCAGTCGCGCTACGACAAGGCGGGCCCAGGTGGCACAGGTGCCGACTATCTGAACTGTCCCATGAACAAGGAACAGTACCTGGCCTTTGTCGAGGCGCTCAAGGTTGCGCCGCTGCACGAGTTCAAGGATTGGGAGAAAGTCCCCTATTTCGACGGCTGCCTGCCCATCGAAGTGATGGCC
>CAXBKI010000380.1:0-3751 GCA_963975955.1 uncultured Devosia sp. | reverse complement strand
GTGGTTGAAGAAGCTGCCTTTGGCAACGCCTGCACGTGATACCACCTCGTCAATCGCGATCGCATCAATGGGGCGATCAACCAGCAATTCGGACCCGGCGGCGAGAAGCGCGGCGCGGGTGCGCTGCATCCGGGGCGAGAGCGCGGTGGCGGAGGTCGTGGTCATGGTGAGAGTTATAGTCACGGTCATGATCATAGTCACGAAATACTTGACCAGATAGTCAAGTGCGAGCTATTTGACCAAATAGTCAATTAGTGATTCGGGGTAGCTCTCATGCCGGTAATCAAGGTCGAAGATATTGCGCATGTGCGCTTTGCAGCGCCCGATCTATCTGTCATGCGCGGCTTCCTCGAGGATTTCGGCCTCGCCTGCTTCGAGGAGGGCGGGCGGCTCTACGGCAAGGCTAGCGACGGGCGGCCCTTTGTGCATGTGACCGAACCGGGGGAGGCGCGGTTTCTCGCCGTAGGCTTGCGTGCAGCCAGCATCGCCGATCTTGAGCGCCTTGCCACACACGAGGGCGTGGCACCGGAACCGCTCGACGAACCCGGCGGCGGGATGGTGGTGCGCCTGACCGATCCTGAAGGCTATCTGGTCGAGGTCGTGGCGGGCCAGGAGTGCCAACCGCCCACCCCGTTGCCCGAGCCTCAGTTCAACTGCGCAGCTGCCAAGCCGCGCCAGCGTGCCCCCGTACGGCTTGAACCTGCTCCCGCTCATATCCGCCGGATCGGCCACGCCGTTCTAAGGGTGAGCGATTTTCGGACCTCCGAGAGGTGGTGGAAGGATCGCTTTGGTCTGCTAACTTCGGACGAAGTCGAAGCAGCCGAAGGCGTGCCGCTGGGCGCATTCATGCGTTGCGACCGGGGTGATATCCCTTCCGATCATCACACCATCTTCCTCGCGCAATTACCGGGAAAACCGGGCCTGCTCCACGCTGCATTCGAGGTCGAGAGCCTCGACGACCTGATGTTGGGCCACGAACATCTAAAGTCCCGCCAGCGCGAGGCAGCGTGGGGTGTGGGGCGACACATCATGGGCAGCCAGATCTTCGATTACTGGAAAGACCCGTTTGGCAACGAGCTGGAACACTGGACCGACGGTGACCTGTTCACCGCCGCCGACCCACCGCAGAAACAGACCATGCAGGCGCTGCTTGCGGTGCAATGGGGCAGCCCCCATCCGATGTTTGCCGGCAAGATGGCCCCGCCGCCCGGCCTCGTCGCCTTTGTCACCGCCATGCTGCTGCGCCTCAAGCGCCTGTTCTCCCGCACACCCAAGGAAGCCTGACCGATGAAACTCTGCACCTTTACCCATGACGGCAAGACCCGCACCGGCATCGTTGTCGGTGAGACGGTGGTCGAAACCGACGTGCCCGGCACGATGCTCGACCTGATCCGCGAATGGGATGCACTGAAGCCCCGCCTCGAAGCCAAGGGCGCGACCGGGCAAGCCATTCCTCTGGCACATGTGAAGCTCGAGGCCCCTGTCCCGCGCCCCGGCAAGATTTTCGCCATCGGCCTCAACTATGCCGATCACATTGCCGAGAGCGGACTCGGCACACCCGAGCGGCAGGTATGGTTCACCAAGGCTCAGACCAGCGTCAACGCCCCCTTTGATCCTGTGCTCATCGCACGCGGCACCGCAACGCCCGATTACGAAGCGGAACTGGTCGCGGTAATCGGCAAAGGCGGCAAGCACATTGACGCTGCCGATGCGCCAGCTGCGATATTTGGCTACTGTGTCGGCAATGATTTCACCGAGCGGATGTGGCAGCACGCCGGGCCACAATGGTCGCTGGGGAAGAGCTTTGATACCCACGCTCCGATGGGGCCATGGATTGTCACCGCTGACGAAATTGGCGATCCGCACGATCTCGCCATCCGCTGCTACGTCAATGGAGAGGAGCGGCAGAATTCGAACACTCGGCATTTAGTGTTCGATATCTGGCAGCAGGTGGAGCATCTTTCGGTCGGCATGACAATGGAGCCGGGCGACTGCCTGTTCACCGGCACTCCCGGCGGGATCGGTGCGGCGATGGACCCGCGCCAGTTCCTCAAGCCCGGCGATGTGGTGCGCACCGAAATCGATGGTCTCGGCCATATCGAAGCCACTATGGTGGCAGAAGGCTGAGGTGGCGATGATCCGGAAAGCCCTGATAGCGCTGGCGCTTGTGCTCGTGATCGGCGCGACAGCTTGCTCGGCTGGGCGATCCGTCAACGTATCCAGCAGGGCCCCGACCAGGCGTTTGCCACGGACCATAACGGCATCAAGGTCCTGATCTGCGGCACCGGCACGCCCGAAGTCAGTTCGGCCCGAGCGCAGGCCTGCACGCTTGTTGCGGCAGGGGGCAAGCTGTTCCTGTTCGACCTCGGCGATGGCGCGTTGCGTTCGCTGTCGGCATCGCGCATTCCGGTCAACGACCTTGAGCAGGTGTTCGTGACCCACTTCCATTCGGACCACTTCAACGATCTCGGGGCGCTGATCAACGCCGGCTGGATCTGGGGCCGCGAGACTCCGCTTACGGTTGCCGGGCCGCAGGGTCTTGCCCATGTGATGGCGGGTTTCGCCGAAGCATATGCCCTCGACGAGGGTTACCGCAGCGCGAATATGCCTCACCTGGCGGAGCGCCGCGCAATTGCCGGCGCCGTTGCGCGCGAAATCGCCTTTGGAGACGGCCAGCGCAGCGTGCGGGTTTATGATCGGGGCGGCGTGACGATCGATGCGGTGCTGGTGGCGCACGAACCGGTTCGCCCCGCGCTTGGCTATGTACTCCGCTACAAGGGCCGCAAGCTGTTCATCAGTGGCGACACCAAGGTGAGCCCGGTCAACCTACCCGCCATGCAGGGTGCCGACATGGTGGTGCATGAATCCTACGCCGGCCACATGGTGCGGCGCGCCATCCCGGAAATGCGCAAGCTCGGCATGGAATTCGACGCCCGCGTGGCGGAGCGGACCATCCCCTATCACGCCGATAACCTCGCGCTTGCGAGGCAGGCTCAGGCGGCGGGCGTCAAGCATCTCGTGCTCACCCATCTCATCCCGAACCCGGACAATGCAGTGGTGCGGGCGATGTACACCGAAGGGATGAGCGAACTCTACAAGGGCCCCATCACCGTCGCTGAAGACGGCATGGTGCTGACGTTCTGAAGCGGACGAGGAGGGGCGATAATGGACGGCTTTGATTGCGACGTGCTCGTTGTGGGCGGCGGCCCCACCGGGGTGACGCTGGCTGCCTTGCTTGGTCGGCAGGGTGTGCGCACCATCGTCGCCGAGAAGGAGCCGGCGATCTTCCCGCTCCCCCGCGCCGCCCATATCGATCACGAAGGTATGCGCATATTGCAAGAGGCGGGCGCGGCGGATGCCGTGATGGCAACCAGCCGCCGTGCCGACCGCTACGAGTTCCGCAATGCGCGCGGAAAAGTGCTATTGCATTTCGACGGCGCCACCCGCATCGGCCCGGGCGGCTGGCCGGCCGCCAACATGATCCACCAACCCTCGGTCGAAGCGGCGCTGAGATCCGCCCTTGCCGAACGTGCGCCCGGTTCCCTTTGCTGTGAGTGGGAAATGCTGTCCTTCATCGAGGATGCGGACGGCATTACGGTTACTCTGGCCACGCCCGACGGCGAACGAACGCTGCGCACCCGCTGGCTGGTCGGAGCGGACGGCGCGCGCAGCCCGGTGCGCAAGGCCTGCGGCACTGCCTTCGAGGACCTCGGCTTCGAGGAACCCTGGCTGGTGGTCGACGTGCTGGTGG
>CAXBKI010000379.1:0-3766 GCA_963975955.1 uncultured Devosia sp. | reverse complement strand
AAAGCACCCCGAAGAAGTGGCCAAGGTTATCGCCTATATGGCCAGCGACGATGTGCTGGAACAGTATCTTGCCCGCACCCAGTCCCTGCCGGCAAAGAAATCCCTGATCGACAAGGGCGTCGACTATGGCGACATCACGCCTGCCAGCGCTGCAGGCCTGCAGATGTTCACCAAGCAGCTTCCCAAGATCACCGACGCTGCGTTCCGGTTCCAGGGCTACCGTTTCCAGCGGGCCATGATGAACGGCATGGTTCAACGGATTGGTCAGGCCATCAACGGCGAACTCACCCTCGATCAGGCACTGGACCGGATCAAGCAGGACGTCGAAACAGCCATCCAGGCGGCGCAGTAACCCCCCCTGCATCGTCAGCCCAACAGGTGACACTCAAGATGGAAATACTCACACCGAAATATCTTGTCGGTGCAATCGGCAGCCTTCTCGCGAAGGCTGTCGAGCCGGTGTTCGCCTGGCTGCAGGCAATCTTGGGAATCAAGCGCATCCCCTGGGTGTTCCTGCTTCCCAACCTGGTTGCAGTGACGCTGTTCTCACTGCTGCCCGTTATTGTGAACGTCTACTACTCGGTGTCGGGCAGCGATCGGCTGTATCCATCGGAGCGCCCGCTTATCGGTCTGTCAAACTTCCAGGCACTGGCCGACTGCAAGAGCTTCCTTGATGCCTCCACATGCGGACAGGATCTGTTTTGGCGGGCAGTGCACAACTCACTTGTCTTCGTGCCGGTGCAGGTCGTGCTCATGGTCATCATTTCGCTGACCACTGCTGTTGTGCTCAACCGCGATATCCGTGCCCGGGGCTTCTTCCGGGGCGTCTTCTTCTTTCCCGTCATGCTGTCCCCCGTGGTGGTCGCCCTGGTCTGGAAATGGATTTTGCAGCGCAATGGCATCCTCAACGCCGGCCTGAATGATCTTGGATTTGACTCGGTAAACTGGCTAGCGCGCCCCAATACGGCGTTTCCATGGGCTGTGGCGGTGACGATCTGGGCCCATATGGGCTTCTACACGCTCATCCTGCTCGCCGGCCTGCAAGCCATTCCCCGCGATGTATACGAAGCTCAGTTCAGACCTTTGATGAACTCTACGTGCTGACGGGCGGCGGACCTGGCTCGGCCACCACACTGCTCATCCAGTATATTTACGAAACAGGGTTTGCCGCACAGCCGCGTAATTTCGGATTGGCCGCAGCGGCCTCGCTCACGGTGGGCGTCGTCCTGCTGATACTCACCCTGCTGCAGATGCGCATGTCCAGGAGAAGCTACGATGGCTGACAATACCGTCTCATCGCCCAGAGGTCTGGGAGGCCTGTTCGCGCGCCGCAGCGGCAAACGCCTGCACTGGACCGATTGGGTGTCCTACGGATTTCTGATCATCGGCGTGTTTGTGATGTTCGGACCCGTGCTCTGGGTGGTTCTGTCTTCGCTCAAGAGCCCGGCTTCGCTATCGGAATTCCCGCCCACCTTTCTGCCATACGCCACCGAAACGGTCGCGGTGGCAGGCTATGAGGAACCGCTCGACCTCTACACCGTCACCTTGCCGGATGGCTCGACCCGCAAAATGGCCCAGATCCGCCGCATCGGGCTGCAGGCGCAGATGATCGATCCGCAGAACCCGTCCGACAAGATAAGCGTCAATATCGCTGATCGCGTCCCCGAGCGCAAAGTGGCGCCGGCATGGAACAACTACACCGATCTGTTTGCCCCGAACTCGGGCCGAAACATGGGTCTCTACACTTATAACAGCGTGTTCATCACCGTGGTGGCGACCATCATCACCGTGGTCATGAACGCCATGGCCGCCTTCGCCTTGTCCAAATACCGGTTCAAGGGTCGTGATGGTGCACTGGTGGCCATTCTGGCGACGCTGATGATCCCGTCCACGGTTGTGCTGGTGCCGGTGTTCATGATCGTGGGTGCGATCGGTCTCGTGGGCAATCTGTGGGGTGTCATACTGCCCACGGTCGCCACCCCCACTGGCGTCTTCCTGCTACGGCAGTACATGCTGACCATTCCAGACGAACTGCTGGAAGCGGCCCGCATGGATCATGCCACCGAATGGCGCATCTTCTGGCGCATCATCATGCCGCTATCCGCGCCAGCGCTCGCGGTGGTCGCCATCTTCTCGATGATGTCGCGCTGGAATGACTTCCTGCTGCCGCTGGTCATGCTGAACCGGCCGGAGAAGTTCACCCTTCAGCTCGCCCTCAATTCGTTCCAGGGCGAGAACGTCGTTCAATACAATTATCTACTTGCCATGACCGTGCTGACGGCGCTGCCGGTGGCCCTCGTTTTCGTCGGGCTGCAGCGCTATATTGCCAGCGGCATCGCATCAACCGGTATCAAGTGAGGATCAGATGCTCAGCCTTCAGCTATCCCATATCAACAAGAAGTTCGGCGCGGCCCATGTCATCAAGGATGTGAGCCTGGAAGTCGAGCAGGGCGAGTTCGTGGTTTTTGTCGGTCCTTCGGGATGTGGCAAGTCGACCTTGCTGCGCATCATTGCCGGCCTGGAAGACGCGACCGATGGCGACGTGCTGATTGAGGACGCCCGCGTCAACGATATCGATGCCGCCGATCGCGGCGTGGCCATGGTGTTCCAGTCCTATGCGCTCTATCCGCACATGACAGTGCGCGACAATCTCAGCTTCGGCTTGCAGAACATCCGCATGCCCAAGGCCGAGATCAATGAGCGCGTCACCAATGCCGCTACCATGCTGCAGATCGAGCAATTGCTCGAACGGCGTCCGAAGGAGCTTTCGGGTGGTCAGCGCCAGCGTGTCGCGATTGGCCGCGCTATCACGCGCGACCCAAACATCTTTCTCTTTGACGAGCCGTTGTCCAACCTCGATGCTGAATTGCGGGTGCAGATGCGTGTGGAAATCACCCGACTGCACGATCGGCTCAAGAATACGATGGTCTATGTGACCCACGACCAGGTCGAGGCCATGACCATGGCCGACAAGATCGTGGTCCTGCGCGGCGGAATTATTGAACAGGTCTGTCCGCCGCTTGAGCTCTACAATACACCCCGAAACATGTTCGTCGCTGGTTTTATCGGTTCGCCGCGCATGAATTTTGTCGTCGGCAGCCTGGCGGCGGCCGACGGTGAGGATGCGTCATTTCACGGTACAGATTTGCCACCGCTAGCACTTGATGGTGTCGGCAAGGTGGCAGGCAGCACGGGCCGCAAGGTGACGCTGGGCATCCGCCCCGAAGATCTGATCGTCCAGACGGATAGTGGAGCGGGCTGGCCGGTGATCGTCAGTGTCTCCGAGCAGCATGGCGCCAACAGCTTCCTGCATTGCACGCTGGCCGACGAGACGCCGATCCTGATCCACGAGCCCGGGCAGAGCAACGCCAAAGCGGGCGACCTTCTGCGCGTTTTGCCGCGTGCTGGCCATTGGCATCTGTTCGACGAGAACGAACTGCGAATTGAAATCTGACCTACGGCTGAGCGTCGCGGGAACCAATGATGATACGGAAATGAGACAATGAGGCAGGCTTGGCGCTGGTTTGGGCCGCAGGATGGCGTACGGATTGACGACATAATCTTCACAGGGGCCGAGGAGATCGTCTCTGCGCTCCATCACGTTCCCGATGGTGCGGTGTGGCGCCCTGAAGACATCAGTCAGCGGCAGGCCGAAGTGGGCCGTCGCCGCAACGGAACGCCCAGCAGCCTTGAGTGGACCGTCGTCGAGAGCCTGCCGGTGTCGGAAGCCATAAAACAGCAGAAGGGCGAGTGGCGCGATCACATC
>CAXBKI010000378.1:0-3766 GCA_963975955.1 uncultured Devosia sp. | reverse complement strand
GCTATGAGGGCAATTGGGGTTGCCGCGACGCGACCAGCGCCAAGGCGGGCATTCTGACCATTTACGGCAATGTCTATGGCTTTGCCTCGACAACGCCGGGCGATGCCGCATCGGGCACCGGTACCATTACCGGCTATCAGGATGGTGTTGCCTTCAACGATGGGGGCCTCAAGGCCGCCCGCAACATAGCCGCCGGTCGCGTCGTCGCCGACCCCACCCAGGCCGCCCTGCAGCTTGAGACTTCCGAAGCCATCGTCATGTTGTGCACCCCGCGCTGAACGAGCCAGCGTCAGGCCGGTGATATTTGCACAAGCGCAGTTGAACTTTTCGCCAGATGCGCCATTATGTATCCGTGGCGCCGGGCCCCTCTGGCGAAAGCACTGATGCTTTCGTGATGTCGGAGCCACTCCAAACGAAAATGGAGATGGTCCGGCGATGGAATCGCTTCTTGCCGCCCTGACGGGCGAGTTTCTCGGTACACCAACCTATTTCTGGATCGCCTTCGTGGCGATCGTTGTCGCCCTGCTGGTCTTTGACCTGGGCATATTGCACCGTGACGAGCACGAGATCGGCGCCAAGGAAAGCCTCAGCCTTTATGCCTTTTACGTCGCCATCGCCCTGGCGTTCGGTGGCTGGGTCTGGTGGCAACGCGGCGCTGAAGCCGGGCTGGAGTTTTACACCGCCTACCTGATCGAGCAGTCGCTGGCGATGGACAACATGTTCGTCATCGCCACCATATTCGGTTTCCTGGCCATCCCCCGCATCTACCAGCACCGCGTGCTGTTCTGGGGCATACTGGGCGTGGTGGCCCTGCGTGCGATCCTGATCGGCCTGGGCGCGGCACTGGTCTACCAGTTCAGCGGCATCCTGTTCCTGTTCGGCGCCTTCCTGGTGTTCACCGGCATTCGCATGTTCCGTCACCAGGACGAAACGCCCGATATCGAGCAGAATTTCGCCTTCAAATTCCTGCGCAAGCACTTCCGCATCACCAAGCAATTGCATGGCCACAACTTCACCGTCCGACAGCCTGATCCAAAATCGGGCAAGCTGGTGGTCTGGCTGACCCCCCTGGCGGTCGCACTGATCATGGTGGAAGTGGTCGACCTGATATTTGCCGTCGATTCCGTGCCGGCCGTCTTCGCCGTCACGCAGGACACCTTCATCGTCTATACCTCCAACATCTTTGCCATTCTGGGCCTGCGGGCGCTGTACTTTGCCCTGGCAGCGGCGATGAATCGCTTCCGCTATCTGCAGACCTCGCTGGCGATCATTCTGGTGCTGGTAGGCATCAAGATCTTCCTGGTGCCGCTGGGCGTCCATATCGACACCCTGCTCTCGCTGGTGGTGACCCTGAGCATACTGGGCGGCGGCGTTGCCTATTCACTCTATGTGACCCGCAACGAGCCGACGCCCCCCGTGGCCGCCGGGAGCAATCCGGACGACCTCACCCGACCCTGACGGCCTTTGCACCCGGCGCCGCGGCGCCGGGTGATCGCCCCAGTCTGGCCGCATTGAGCCTCCAGAGCGTTGGTCCGAGCCAGACCGCGCTAAGGAGAGGGCCATGGGCACCTTGCACGAAATCGTCTTTGACTGCGGCAAGCCCGCCCTGCTGGCCCAGTTCTGGGCTGGCCTCCTGGATGGCTACACCGTCCGCGCCTATGACGATGGCGAGGTCGCCCGGCTTGCTGCACTGGGCCTGACGCCCGAAACAGACCCCACCGTGATGGTCGACGGCCCCGGACCCAAATTGTGCTTCCAGAATGTCGACGGCCGACGCTACGACAATAACCGCGTGCATCTGGACGTCGCCGTCGCCGACCGCCCGGCCAGGGTGCTGGAGCTTCGGGCCGCCGGCGCCGAGGTCATCCGCGTCATGCCCAGCTATACCGTGCTGGCAGATCCCGAGGGCAACCAGTTCTGCCTGGTCGACGCGCCGGCAGCGCCAGCCGCCTGATCCGACAGGCGACGCGCGAACCGGCAAAGCCTGCTGACAGGGTCTGTCACGACCGCTCGGCACGCTGGGGCATCAGCAAGGAGCCTGCTCATGACCCTGTTTGCCACCTGCCACTGCGGCGCCACCTCGATTGCGCTGCCCCATCCGCCCACCCAGGCCAAGCAATGCAATTGCAGCTTTTGCGCCCGCACCGGCGCTGTCTGGGGTTATTTCGGCCCCGACGAGCTGGACATCCGCGCCAATGACGACGAGCGCGTCTATTCGGCCAGCGGGGGCCTGAACCGGCACCATTTCTGCGGCAATTGCGGCATGCAGACCTGGGGCGACTCCCCCGACTGGGCATCGATGTACAACGCCGATGGCAGTCCCAGGCAGCCCGGCGTCACCGGCGTGCCCGCCGCGCGCGTCTACGCGGTCAACCTGCGGCTGGTCGATGATCTGGACTGGTCGCAGCTGTCGATCGAACAGGTGGACGGGCTCAATAGCTGGTAGGGCGCTGTCGTGACGCCTCAATGGCCCTCGAACGCCATCAGCGCGCTGACCTCGACGCCTTCTGCCGTCAGCCTGGCGGCCCCGCCCAGCGTCGGCAGATCGATGACGAAGGCAGCGCCCTTGACCACGGCGCCGGTGCGTCGCAACAGGCTCAGCGCGGCAATGGCCGTGCCTCCCGTCGCGATAAGATCATCCACCAGCAACACGGTGTGACCGGCGTTGAGCACATCGGCATGGATCTCGATGGTATCCACGCCATATTCGAGCGCGTAGTTCTGCCCCATTGTATCGCCGGGCAGCTTGCCCTTCTTGCGCACGGGAATGAAACCGACGCCCAGGGCAATGGCCACGCCGGCCCCGAAGATGAAGCCACGGGCCTCGATGCCGGCGACATGGGTGATGCCCTGCCCGCGATAGCGGCTGGCGATATCCTCGACGCTTTGCTTGAACCCCTCGGGGTGCTCGATCAGCGTGGTGATGTCACGAAACAGGATACCCTTTTTGGGATAGTCCGGAATCGTGCGCACGAGGGCCTTGAGGTCGAGCGTCATGGAAGTCCTGGATATTGAGAGATCAGGGAAGCCGGCGACCGACCAGATGGCGGGCGACGACGCCGGCATTGTAGGCGGCCGTGCGGGTCACGTTGACCGCCACTTCGCGCGCCTTGGGATTGCTTGCCACCGCAAGGATCCCCGCGCGGACCACGGGGTTGCGCGTGAGCGTGACCGCAGCGCCGACAACGGTGGCAGCAAGACGAATGGCGGACATCAGGGCTCCCCTCGAACGCGGATCAGTAGCTGATGCATATTGCGACCTCTGGCGCCAATGGCAAGACCCTGTAGCCGAAGTGATCGACACAAACGACAAAGGGCCCCGTCGGGGCCCTTTGCATTTTGGGATAAACGGCCTGCTGGCGCCGGCGCTAGTGTTCGATGCCAGCCCAGATCTTGCGCTTGGTGCCGTACATCAGGCCCGCAAACAGGATCAGGAACAGCAGCACCACAAAACCGGTCTGCTTGCGCCCTGCCAGATGCGGCTCCGCCATCCACATCATGAAGGCGGCCACGTCGGTGGAATACTGTTCCACCGTCTCGGGCACTGGGGTCTGGCCTTCGGCTGCGGTATAGGTCACCTGACCATCCGACAGCGGCGGCGCCATGCCCAGGGCATGACCGGGGAACACATGGTTGTAATGCTTGCCCTCGGGCAGGTCGAAGCCGGCCGGCGGGGTTTCTTCATAACCATTGAGCAGGGCGTGGATATAATCCGGGCCGCCTTCGGAATAGCCGGTGAAGTAGTTGAAGATCCAGAACGGGAAGG
>CAXBKI010000377.1:0-3785 GCA_963975955.1 uncultured Devosia sp. | reverse complement strand
CATACCCGTGCCGATTTTATCGCCCATATCGATGCCATCGGTTTCCCCTATTGGGAAGAGACCGACAATCCGGCCTATCGCCAGTTCCTGTGAAGCTGAGAGCCGTCGTTAAGATGAAATAAAGCCACAATAATTTCCCGGTCCCATTTGCGACCAGTTTCTATTGCAATGGGACACGACAGGCGCCATCTGCCTGACATTGCCCACCTCGCCTGCCCGACACAAACAAATCAAAAAGCAAGCCGGAGACGATCCATGAGGACCACCAAGACTTTCACCCTGATGCTTCTGAGCGGCGTGGCCAGCGTCGCGCTCATCGGACAAGCCAGCGCGCTCGAAGCCCAGTCCTTCATCGATCGCCTGACTGCGGTCTACAAGAGCGTCGGCTATGACCTGGAATTCGGCGCCGCCACGCTGGATGGCGACGTGATCACCGTCGACGGCGTCACCGTTGGCCTGATCGGCTATGACAAGGACGTCAAGCCGATGCATTTTGATACCGAACTGACCTTTTCGGGCGTGAGCGAACAGGCCGGCGGCGCATACCGTGCCGACAGCCTGACCATACCCGATATCGAAACCGAATTTGCCAGCGAGCCCAAGGGCGAGCTGAGCCTGAAGGACATCGCGGTCAGCGACCTCTACGTCCCCGGCGGCGACACCGTACCGGCCATTGCCACCCTGCAGCTGATCGGCGCGATCAGTACCGGACCATTGTCGGTGCTGCGCGATGGCGTCGAGGTCATGGCCTATGACAGCTTTGAGGCGGCCTCCGATTTCACCCCCTCCCAGGGCAGCGCGGAACTGGAGGAGCTTTCCTCCTCCATGAACATCGCCGGCATCATGGCCGATCTCTCCACGTTCAGCGAGGAAGATCCCGAGGCCGGCGCGGTCATCGAGGCTCTCGGGCTGACCAATATTTCGGGCGACATCAGCCAAGATTTGACCTGGTCGATGGCCGATGGCCACATGACGCTCAACCAGTTCCTGCTCGATTTCGCCGATATCGGTGCCCTGGACCTGACCGCCGAGGTGACCGGCCTGACCCCGGCCGTGCTCGAACAGATCAATGCCATGCAGGCCAACATGGCCGCCGATGGCGAAATGACCGAGGAAAAGGCTCAGGCCCAGATGATGAGCGGCATGGCCATCATGCAGGGCGTCTCGATCGTCGGCGCTTCGGTGCGCTATGACGATGCCTCGCTCGCCGGCAAGCTGCTGGACTTCTTTGCCGCCCAGTCCGGCGCCGATCGCGCCACTTTCGTGGCCGGGCTGAAGTCCATGCTGCCCGCCATAATCGCAGAATCGGGCATCCCCGCCCTCAACGACGTGGTGATCCCGCCCGTCGAGGCCTTCCTGGACAACCCCGAGAGCCTTGAGATCCGGATCGCCCCACCCAACCCGACCTCGGCTCTGGTGCTGATGGCCGCAGCAGCCAATCCTGCCGGCCTGATCAAGGCGCTGGGCCTGGTGGTCGAGGCCAATACGCCGGCCGAGTAAGCCAATCGGGAGCGGCGTCCTGGCGCCGCTCCTCCAGCCGTTAGGTGAAATATTCAGCAATTGCAGGCATAATGGCGACATGAGTGATTTGACGCCGCCGATCCGCAGCCTGAACCATGTCACCGACTGGGTGTTTGACCTCGACAACACCCTGTATCCGCGCAGCTGCAACCTGTTTGCCCAGATCGATATCAACATCACCCACTATGTGATGGCGCTGACCCAGCTCGAGTTCGACGCGGCGCGCAATCTGCAGAAGGGCTATTACCGTGACTTTGGCACCACGCTGAACGGCCTGATGAGCCAGCACAAGGTCGACCCGGACCATTTTCTCGATACCGTGCACGCCATCGACTATTCGCCTGTGGAGGCCCATCCCGATCTGGTGGCCGCGATCGCCGCCCTCCCCGGCCGCAAATTCATCCTGACCAATGGCGACACCGGTCATGCGCGATCGGTACTGGCCAAGCTCGGGGGCGCCCACCTGTTCGAGCATGTGCACGACATCCGCGCCATGTCCTTTCTGCCCAAGCCGCATCGCCAGGCCTATGAAGGCTTCTTTGCCCTGCACGATATCGACCCGACCAGGGCGGTGATGTTCGACGACCTCGAGAAAAATCTCGTGGTGCCGCACGATGTCGGCATGTCGACCGTCCAGATCGTGGCGAGCGACGATTTTACCCATGGTCAGGTGGAGGCCTGGGAGCTGGGCCGCGCCACCGGTCCGCATGTCCACCACATCACCGACGATCTGGCCAAATTCCTGCGCGAACGGCCCTGACTACATATTGTTGATGTGCAGCAGGTTGCCGTCAGGGTCCTTGAACCAGACCGCCTTGAAGTCGCCGCCGATGTGAATATCCCCGCGCCGCTCCATCATGTCATAATGCTCGAACACGACGCCCTTGGCCTGGAGGTCTGCGATGATGGCATCGAACTGCGCGCCGACGCCCCAGACCACCGCATTGGCCTTGTTGGTGCCGGCATAGTCGGAGACATAGATCACCAGCGTGGTCGTGCCCGTCCGGTAGGAGAGCACATTCCCGTCATCACTGCGCGGCTCCAGCCCCAGAACACCTGAATAGAACTGGCGCGCGCGCGCCAGGTCGGCGACAGCGAGAATGGCTGAGGAGTCGATGTCTTTCAGCACGGTGTGGCTCCGGGCGGGAAGGGGGAACGCCCAGGTTACGCCTGCAGAACCGGGCGGTCCAGCGGCGGGTTTACAGTGCAGTGGTCAAATCGTATGACCGGTGCAATCATCGGCATTTGCCGATAGAATGAGGGGCGGCCCGGTGTCGCGAACAGCAGGAAAATTCTCATGGAATATCGTCGGTTGGGCAAATCGGGCCTCAAGGTCAGCGAACTCTCGCTCGGCAGCTGGGTGACCTTTTCCAAGCAGGTCGACCACGCCGAAGCCATGGCCCTGATGAGCCTGGCCTATGATGAAGGCATCAATTTCTTCGACAATGCCGAAGGCTATGAGGCCGGCGAGTCCGAGACCCTGATGGGCAGCGCGCTCAAGGATCTGGGCTGGAGCCGCGACAGCTTTGCTGTGTCCTCCAAGGTGTTCTGGGGCGGCAGCAAGCCCACCCAGAAGGGTTTGAGCCGCAAGCATGTCACCGAGGCCTGCCATGCCGCCCTCAAGCGCTTGCAGGTCGATTATCTCGACCTTTATTTCTGCCACCGCCCCGACATCGATACGCCGATCGAGGAAACCGTCTGGGCCATGCACAACCTGGTGACCCAGGGCAAGGTTCTCTATTGGGGTACCTCCGAATGGAACGCCCAGCAGCTCACCGAGGCCTGGGCTGTCGCCCGGGACCTCAAGATCACCCCGCCGGTGATGGAACAGCCGCAATACAACCTCTTCACCCGCGACAAGGTGGAGCACGACTATCTGCCGCTCTATGACCTGATGGGTCTGGGCACCACCATCTGGTCGCCGCTTGCCTCGGGCGCGCTGACCGGCAAGTACAATGACGGCATCCCCCAGGACAGCCGCTTCAACCTGCCCGGCTATGAGTGGCTCAAGCAGGCCTGGACCAGCCCCGAAGGCCAGGCCAAGCTCGAAAAGGTCGGGCAGCTGGCGACGCTGGCCAAGGATATCGGCCTGCCCATCCACCATCTGGCGCTGCTGTGGTGCCTCAACAACCCGCATGTCTCGACGGTCATCCTGGGAGCATCCAAGAAGGCGCAACTGGCCGACAACCTCTCGGCACTGCAGTCCAAGGCCAAGCTGACAGCCGATGTGATCGAGCGGATCGAAGCCATCATCGCGCATGAGT
>CAXBKI010000376.1:0-3788 GCA_963975955.1 uncultured Devosia sp. | reverse complement strand
TGACGCACGAACTGGGCAACGGTGGAGCGCTTCTGGCCGACCGCGACATAGATGCAGTAGAGCTTGTCGGTATCGGAGGCATTCGCGTCGTGGGCCGGCTTCTGGTTGAGGAAGGTATCCAGAATAATGGCCGACTTGCCGGTCTGACGGTCGCCAATGATCAGCTCGCGCTGGCCACGGCCGATCGGGATCAGCGCGTCGATGGCCTTGAGGCCCGTCGACATGGGCTCATGCACCGACTTGCGGGGCAGAATGCCAGGCGCCTTGACGTCAACACGGCGGCGTTCGGTGTGCTCGATCGGACCCTTGCCGTCGATCGGGTTGCCCAGACCGTCGACAACGCGACCCAGCAGACCCATGCCGACCGGGGTATCCACGATCGAGCCGGTGCGCTTGACGACATCGCCTTCCTTGATGGAACGGTCATTGCCGAAGATCACGACGCCGACATTGTCGGTTTCAAGGTTCAGGGCCATGCCCTTGATGCCGCCCGGGAACTCGACGAGCTCACCAGCCTGCACTTTGTCCAGACCATAGACACGGGCGATACCGTCACCGACGGAAAGCACCTGACCGACTTCGGAAACCTGGGCTTCCTGGCCGAAATTCTTGATCTGGTCCTTGAGGATCGCAGAAATTTCCGCGGCTTTGATGTCCATTATCCGACCTCTTTCATGGCGATCTTCATCGCAGCGAGTTTTGTCTTGAGCGAGCTGTCGATCATCTGGCTGCCAACCTTCACCTGAAGGCCGCCAATCAGCGAGGGATCAACGAATTGATTGAGCGTAACGGTCTTGCCTATCTTGGCCTTGAGCGTTTCGCTGAGCGCAGCAACCTGATCGGCATTGAGTGGCGCCGAGGAGGTAACGTCTGCCGTCACCTCACCACGTGCCTTGGCCGCCAGATCGCGAAAGCTGGCAATGATGGCGTCCAGCGCGAACAGGCGACCATTCTTGGCCACCAGGCGCAGGAAATTGCTGACCAGAGGATTGGTCTTGGCCTTGGCCAGCAGCGCATCAAGCGCGGAAGCCTTGGTGTCAGCGGAAATGACGGGCGAACGCAGGAAGCGCGAGAAATCCGCGCTCTCCCCGATCAGTCGGGTGACGTCTGATAGTGACGTCTCGACCGATGCCAACTGGTT
Source organism: uncultured Devosia sp. (assembly GCA_963975955.1). Classification (GTDB taxonomy): domain Bacteria; phylum Pseudomonadota; class Alphaproteobacteria; order Rhizobiales; family Devosiaceae; genus Devosia. The sequence continues at coordinate 2,647 of CAXBKI010000376.1, read as the reverse complement.
CTCGCTGCTGGCGAGATCGAACAGCGCCGACGCATATGGCCGGGCGATCTGGGTAAGCACTGAATTCTGCGCTGCCAATGCCGCATCACCCTCTTGGTTGCTTGCCTGCTTGCCGCCTGTTTTGGTTTGGGAAACCCGGGCGGTCGCTGACGCTTGTTCTTGTTTGGAAAAGAGGACGTCCGGAGCCCCCTTCAAAGTCGCGCTCGCTCTAGCACAAGCCTCGCGCGCCTTGCAAGGCTTGGGCAAGAGATTCAAACGGGGCGAAAGTGTCGCAGGGCATGCCTACATAAAGCTCATCGGGTCGATATCGACCTGCACGCGAAGATTGCCGGTCACTTTATCGGCCGACCCCAGCCAGAACCGGACATAGCCCGAGAGGTCGAAATCCTTGCCGGACTGGGCCAGCAGCCGCACGCGATGGCGTCCGCGCACCATGGCGATCGGGGCATCGGCCGGGCCGAACAGCCGCACGCCATTGGCCATCGGGGCCGCCGACAGCAGTTTTTTGGCAAAGCCCATCGCCACATCGTGCTCATTGGCCGAGACGATCAATGCCGCCAGTCGGCCAAAGGGCGGCAGCCCCCCTGATTCTCGCGCCGCCAGTTCATGGGCATAGAAGGCCTCGCGATCCCCGCTCACCATTGCCCGCATCACCGCGTGATCGGGGTGATAGGTCTGGAGGAACGCCTTGCCGTTTTTCGACGCCCGTCCAGCCCGCCCGGCAACCTGGGTCAGGATCTGAAAGGTCTTTTCGGCGGCACGCGGATCGCCATGCGCCAGCCCCAGATCGGCATCGAGCACACCCACCACGGTGAGCTTTTCAAAGTGATGGCCCTTGGAGACCAGCTGGGTGCCGATGATCAGGTCATATTCTCCCCGCTCGATTTCCGCGACGCGCTCCTTGAGCTGGGCATTGCTGCCCATGTCCGAGGACAGGATCACCCGCCGGGCATCGGGAAACCGCGCCGCAGCCTCCTCGGCGACGCGCTCGATGCCCGGCCCCACCGCGACCAGCGCATCGGCAGCGCCACAGGCACCGCAAATGCTGGGCGTACGCACTTCATGCCCGCAATGGTGGCACATCAGCACGCCGCGAAACCGGTGCTCGACCATCCAGGCCGAACAGTCCGGGCACTGGTATTGATGCCCGCACGACCGGCACAGCGTCAGCGGCGCATAGCCGCGCCGGTTGAGAAACAGCAGCGCCTGCTCGCCTCGGTCGAGCGCGCCAAACACTTCGCGGGCCAGAGCCGGAGCGATCCAGGCGCCTTTTTCCGGCCCATCGATGCGCATGTCGATGGTGGTGATATTGGGCATGGCTGCCTCGGCATAGCGCGAGGTCAGCAGCACATGCGCGTAGCGCCCGCTATTGGCATTGTTGCGCGTTTCCACCGATGGCGTGGCCGACGACAGGATCACCCGGGCATGGCTGAGATGGGCCCGCACCACCGCCATGTCACGGGCATGATAGGTAATGCCATCGGCCTGCTTGTAGGCGCCGTCATGCTCCTCGTCGAGCACCAGCATGCCCAGTTCGCGAAACGGCAGGAACAGCGCCGAGCGCGCGCCCACCACCGCGCGCACCGTGCCATCGAGCACGCCGCGCCAGACCTTGGCCCGCTGCACCGGGCTCATGTCCGAATGCCATTCGGCGGGCCTGGTGCCAAAGCGCTTGGTGAACCGGTTGATGAACGTATTGGTCAGCGCGATCTCGGGAAGCAGGATCAGCGCCTGCCGGCCCGCCCGCAGCGTATCGGCCACCGCCTCGAAAAACACTTCCGTCTTGCCGCCACCGGTCACCCCGTCGAGCAGCGCCACGCCAAATTGCTGCGGATCGAGCGCCAGGATCTCGTCGAGCGCCTTTTGCTGACCGTCCGACAGGGTGGCAACGGCGGCATCGGGGTCGGGCTGCTCCACGATTGGCGGCGCCGGCATCTCGATGCGCATCACCGCGCCGGCCCGCTCCAACCCCTCCACGACCGAGGCGGAAACCCCGGCCGCTCCGATCAGCGCGGCCTTGGGCCAGGCCATGTCGTCCATCAGCAGATCGAGCACCCGCAGCCGGGCCGGCGTCAACTTTGCCGGATCCTGCCCGGTACGCCGAAACGCCACCACCGGCCTGGGGGCGTCGAGCGCCTCGCTCGAACGCAGCACGGCCCGCAATACCTGGCCGGGCGCCGCCAGCGTATAGCGCGCCACCCAGTCGACAAGCTTGAGCAGTTCTTCGCTCAGCGGCGGCACGTCATAGGCCATGGCGATGTCGCGCAGCCGGTTATGCGCCACCATGTCCCGGGGCGCCCCCCAGACCACGCCCAGTACCAGCCGCGGACCCAGCGGCACCGAGACGACCGAGCCCCGCGTCACCACCATGCCCGCAGGCACGCGATAGCTATAGGGGCCCTCAACGGCGACCCCCACCATGACCGCAACGATGTCTGGACGATGTTCCATTTGTGCCCGTTCTGTTCGCACCAGAACATAGGCAGCGCAACTGATTCTGCCAAAGCCGGTCGGCCGGCTCTGCAGGAACGCCGCAAACCGGGGCCGGGTTAAGCCTTGCTTTACCAGCGGGGTCGACAGTACGCGCCATGGTCGAATCCGCCTTTGCCACCGACGAGTTCGTACGCGCCCGCATTGCGGCCTGGCA
>CAXBKI010000375.1:0-3789 GCA_963975955.1 uncultured Devosia sp. | reverse complement strand
CGGTATAGTAGGTAAAAAGGGCACAATTGTCATAGGTGACGCGGCGGACAGCATTGAGCTGGCCGGTCAGGGCGCGGCCCATGGCGAAGGCCATCATGATGACGCAGGCAAAGCCGGCCTGCCCGGCCAGAACACCGGCCATATAGACCATGGCGCCATAGGCGCTGGCCGCCGGATCGAGCCGCGTACCCAGGTGCCCCAAGACTTCCAGAACGATGGCCCCGATCAGCGCGGCTCCAGCACCAAGCAGCAGCAGTGCCGACTGCCAACCGATCTGCCCGGCAGAAGGCAGGGCCTTGCCAGCCAGCCAGACGAGCCCGGCACTTACCAGCAGCAGCCCGGCGGCGCTCAGCGGAACGATCAGAGCCGGCGGGCCAGGCGATCCAGCATAGGCCCAGACCGCGGGCGACACGGTCCACAGATAAAGATAGGAAAAGAAATAGGAAATATAGAGCGCGGCGGCCACCAGCATCAGGATGACCATGGCCCACCAACTGTGCGACATCGGTCCCGAGACATAGGTGGGCAGGCGGATGCCGCCGCCGATATCGACCTCACCGGCATCGGGCCGATCGAGCTGCCAGCTCCAAACGATGCAGGAGACGATCGCCAGCAGCCCGCAGGTGAGGGCGATCTCGACCTGCTTGATGGTCAGCAGCAGAAAGAAGGCTGCAGTGAAGGCGGCGGCGGCCAGATGCGTCCAGCTCGGGCCCGGCATCTGGATGACATATTGCGGGGTGGCCTCAATAGGCGAGGTGACAATGGTCTCGCGCCCACCGGTGGGGGCATTGGGGAGATAGTGCAGGCCCTGTTCGACCTCGCGCGCCAAATTTGGCTGGTCCCACAGCGGCTCGCGGCTGGTGACGTGGGGGATCGAGCGGGTGGAATAAACATCGTTGGGCAGGAATTCCAGCGTGCCGGCATTCCAGGGATTTTCCGGACCGCCTTCGCCGAAGCGGAAATTGCGCGCCAGATCGATGATGAAGACCAGCACGCCGGCGGCGATGACGAATGCGCCGACGGTGGAAATGGTGTTGAGCAGGTCCCAACCCAGATTGCTCGGATAGGTCCAGACCCGGCGCGGCATACCCGACAGGCCGGTGAAATGCATGGGGAAAAAGGTGGTGTTGAATCCGAGGAACATCAACCAGAAGGCCCAGCGGCCCAGACGCTCGGACAGCATGTTGCGGCTGATCAACGGCGCCCAGTAATAGAAGGTGGCAAAGAGCGGGAACACCATGCCGCCTACCAGCACGTAGTGGAAATGGGCGACGATGAAATAGCTGTCATGGGCCTGGAAGTTGAATGGCACCACCGCCACCATCACGCCGGTCAGCCCGCCCAGCACGAAAATGAAGATGAAGCCCAGGATGAACAGCGAGGGCACGGTGATGCGAAAGCGCTCGCGGCCGGCAGCCATGGTGGCGATCCAGGCAAAAACCTGGATGCCCGAGGGTATGGCCACCGCCATGCTGGCCGCCGAGAAAAAGGCCAGGCTCAGCCCGGGGATGCCGGTGGTGAACATGTGGTGCACCCACAGGCCGAAGCTAAAGAAACCGGTGCCGATCAGCGCCACGACGATCAGCCTGTAGGCCACCAGCGGGGTCTGGGCCATGGTGGGGATCATCATCGACACCAACCCGGCGGCGGGCAGAAAGATGATGTAGACCTCGGGATGGCCGAAGAACCAGAACAGGTGCTGCCAGAGCAAGGAATCCCCGCCAAGCGATGCGGTGAAGAAAGGCCAGCCAAAGGCCCTCTCGACCTCGAGCAGCATGGTGGCGAGGATAACGGCGGGAAAAGCGAAAACGATCATGCCGGCAAAGATCAGCATGGACCAGGCAAAGATCGGCATCCTGGCCAGGCTCATGCCGGGCGGGCGCGTGCGAAGCACCCCGACGATGATTTCGATGGCCCCCGCAATGGCGGAAATCTCGATGAAGCCGATCCCCAGCAGCCAGAAATCGGCATTATCGCCGGGCGAATATTCGCTCAGCGTCAGAGGCGGGTACATGAACCAGCCGCCCTTGGGTGCCAAATCGTAAAAGACGGTTGAGAAGAAAACGAGGCCGCCGATGATGTAGGCCCAGATGGCAAAGGCACTCAGCCGCGGAAACGGCAGATCGCGTGCCGCCAGCATCTGCGGCAGCAGCAGGACACCCAGGGCTTCCACCGCCGGCACGGCAAACAGAAACATCATGGTGGTGCCATGCACGGTAAAGAGCTGGTTGTAGAGATTCTGGCTGACCAGCTCGTTATCGCCTACCGCCAACTGCGTGCGCATTACCAGGGCCAGAATGCCCGCCAGCACGAAGAAGAGGAACGCAGCGCCCATATAGAGCGTGCCCACCACGGTGTTGTTCACCGCCGTGAAGATCCGCCAGCCCCCTGGCGTGGCCCAGATGCGCTTGAGCTCGGCCAGTTCGGCCTCCGGGCGCGGCCCCTGATTGGGCCGTTCGTCGGGATAGGACGCAGCCATGGTTCAGCCTCCGCGCAGAAAGAACATGATAACGAGGCCCGCGCCATAGCAGACCAGCACAGCGGCCGAATCGAGCCCCATGCGCAGCACTGTCTTGTCGCCGCGCTCGGCCATGCCGATGACGAAAAGCGAAGTTACGGCTATGCCCAGCAGGGCGCCAAAACTGGCAAAGGCGCCTGCCTGATTGAGGATCGGTTCACCGCCCGCCACCAGATCGATGAGAAAGACCAGACCGACATTGATCAGATTGGTGCCCAGGATATCGGACACGGCCAAGGTATAGAGCCCGTCGCGCACGGCGGTGATAGAGGTGCTGAGTTCGGGCAGCGAAGTGGCGAAAGCGAGCAGTACGAAACCCATGAAACCGCCCCCCAGGCCCGTCTGCAGGGCCAAGGCATCCCCGGTGCGCGACAGCAGATAGCCCGCTATCAGAATCGCCAGACCGAGCCCTGCCGTCCAGGCCACCAGATTGACCAGCGTGCGGTCGGCAAAACGGGCATTGACCTTTTTCTGCGCCCGGGCCTGTTGTTCCTCAAGCCGCCGATCGACCTTGGCAGACTCGGCGGGCAGCCAGGACTGACGCCCCTGCGACTGGGCCAGCAGATAGACGCTGAAGGCATAGGCCAGGGCGCAGGCCCAGGACCAGGCGCCGACGCCCAACAGACCGATATCGCCGGTGACGGTCCCAGCGGCGACGATCGCCAGCAGCAGCACGTTGAGCCCGCCCTGCAGCATCACCATCGGGTCGGGTACCGAAGCGGTCAGCGCCTTGCGCGCGATCAGCATGTCGACCATGGCCAGAATGGCCACCTGCGCTGCGATCGAGCCCAGCAGGTTGTTGAGCGCCAACGCAGCCGCGCCGGTGGCCGCCGAGGTCACGGTGGCGCCGATTTCGGGCAGCGAGGTAATGCCGCCTAACAGCAGCATGCCTACCACCGCCTGACCCAGCCCGGTCTTGGCACTGATGGCATTGGCGAAATGGGTGAGGCGCGTACCGGCGAGCCAGACGACGACCGCTGCCGCAGCAAAGATTGCGGCATTGATGACAATGTTGAATCCGGCGAAATCGACCATGGCTAATCCAATCCCTCCAGATAGCTGGCCAGATCGGCCAGGTCCGTTTCCGAGAAAATGCCATAGGGCGGCATCTGGTTTTCCGGCTTGATGTGCTGGTTGTTGACGATCCAGTCGGCAAAGGCGGCGGCGCTGTTGGGCAGCGTAGCGGCAGCCAGGGAATGGCGCGCGCCGACATGGGTGAGGTCGGGGCCAATGGCTCCATCCGCCGCAGTACCGCGCACGGTGTGGCAGCC
>CAXBKI010000374.1:0-3796 GCA_963975955.1 uncultured Devosia sp. | reverse complement strand
GTTTGTACCATAGACCAGGGCATCGCCGGGCAACCGGAAGCGGATCCGCCACCGCGTTGCAGCGCTGGCGGGCTCGGCCGGGGCGGTAATGTCCGGCGTGGGCAAGACGGCGGCAGGGGCGGCGCTGCCATTGGCCGCGGCAATCACCACCTGCAATGCCTGGAGGATGGCGTCGCCGCCAGCGTGCTGCTGGTCAGGCTGCTCAATAAGCTTGTGGATGTGATCCTTGGCATCGAGGGCAACAGCAATCAGCTCTGGCGTTGCCGGCGTCTGGCCCTTTCGAACCTGGTCGAAGGCAGTTTCGAACTCGTGCACAAAGGTTGCCACGGCGGTGAAGCCGAACATGGCGCCCGAACCCTTGATGGTGTGGAGGGCCCGGAAGGTGGAGTTGACGAGATCATCATTGGCGGGATTTTGCTCGAGGTCGAGCAGCCCTTCTTCCAATTGCTCCAACAGTTCACGCGCTTCCTGGCGGAAGGTTTCAGCGGGGTCGGGAAAGCTCATGCGCCTGTGACCTTCTTGATGACAGCTAGCAGCTGATCCTGCTTGAACGGCTTGACGATCCAGCCCGTAGCACCGGCCTCCTTGGCTTGACGCTTCAGTTCCTCGTCGGATTCGGTGGTCAGCAGGATGATGGGAATACCCTTGCTGGCGGGATGCTGGCGGTATTTGCGAATGAACTCGATGCCATTCATTATCGGCATGTTCAGGTCGGTGATGATCGCGTGGACCGTGTTCGTGGTGGCCTTGTTGTAGCCATCGGAGCCATCAACGGCTTCAATCACGTCGAGACCGGCGGCCGACAGTGTCATGGCCACCATCTGCCGGATGGATGCGGAATCATCGATTGTCAAAATGGTCTTGGTCATGCCGGGCTGCCCCCGTTCTGTTGGGTTTCAGGTGTCCAGAAGTCGCCCTCCGGTGTCAGCGGCTGACCATCGGCAGACAGAAAACCAGCGGCAATCAGCAGCTGGCGAAACGCTCCTGAGGGTGCAGCGGTGAGCGATAGCGCTTTCTGCGTGGCTCTGGCCTGCTTGCGAGCCGCCAACAGCAGCTGGATCGTCGTGATGTCGGCGGCGGTAATGGCATCGACCCCCACCTTCACGGCGTCATGCTCCGCCAGCGCCTGGCGCAATTGCCCGACAATGTCTTTTGCAGCACGTAACCCGGCGTCACCGGAGATTTCTATGGAGCAGTGGCTTTGGGTCATGAGGGCGACCCAGGCGGGAGATGGAGGATGCAATACATTATACTAACACCGCAGATATGCCGAGAAGCGCATGGACATGGAAGACCATCCCCAGTTGCCCGCTACGCCAGTGGACTTTATCGTTCATTTTAACTTTCACCATGCTTACGCCTGGTGCATATTTTAGACTATCCAAAGTTGATTAAGTTACTATTACCCAGAATTACTTGTGTTTATCAGTTGTAAGTCGCATGTATGCGGCAAATACAATGAGATAGATTCAGAGTCACGCTGCCCGAATTTTGCCACGATCTGAGTCATTCGACGCGGTCCACGAGTCTTCGCTCGCTGGGCAGGAGTCGATAAAGCGGCAATACTGAGGCCAGTTTTAGCGATGAACGCCGTGGTCAGCGGCGGACTGAGCGGAATTTGCGGATGAGGATTTGGGGCAGCAATACTACCCTGTCGTGCGCTGGCACAAACAGGCTCGGCTGAGCACCTGTGAGCGGGCAGTAACGCCACCAGACAGCAGCTGGCGCGCGCGCAAGTCAAACGGTGGGGATTAGTAGGAGCTACTGGCTGACGGCGAGTGCGGTCTGGTCTTCGTTCCGCATGAGCGCTTCTATTTCGCACCAGTTGGCACGAAACGCCTCGACGCAACCGGGATCAAAATGGGTTCCGCTGCAGGACAGGATTTCATCGTAAGCCTTGCTGATCGGCCAGGCCTTCTTGTAGGGGCGCTCAGAGCACAGAGCGTCAAAGACGTCGGCAATGGCCACCACGCGGGCTTCAATGGGAATGGCAGTGCCAGCCAAACCATGGGGATAGCCACCGCCATCCCACCGCTCGTGATGACCAAGAGCAATCAACTCTGCGGTCTTGATCAGGTCCGAGGTGCCGCTTTCGAGGATATGGGCGCCGATGGTTACATGCTTGCGCATCTGTTGAAGCTCATCTGGCGACAACTTGCCCGGCTTGCGCAGAATGGCATCGGTGATGGCAATCTTGCCAATGTCGTGCAATGGCGCCGCCAGATAGATGATCCGGCAATGCCCCGGGCTCAGGCCGATCCCTGACGCAATCAACTGGCTGATCTGGGCGACCCGGGACACATGCTCGCCGGTGTCGCCGACGCGCGATTCAATGGCCCGTGCCAGGCGCCAGATGATCTCTTCTTCCCGCGCAAGCAGGTGTGCGGTTGCATGATCCACCTCCCGCGACAGCCAAGCGGCCCGATCGGCCAGCTCGACCTGGGCATGGCGCAGGGCCAGCAGATTGACGACCCGGGCCTGCAGTTCGGTTGGATCGAAGGGCTTGTTGACGAAGTCGGTCGCACCGGCCCGGATGGCCTCGATCCGCGTTGTGCGATCCATATCCGAGGTAACCATGATGATAGGCACCGTGCGGTAGTTCGCGCTCGCCCGCAGGGCGGTGGTAAATTCAATGCCATCCATGTCCGGCATGATGTGATCGACCAGGAGCAGGTCATACTGCTTGGCTTGGGTCCGTTCCAGCCCCTCATGGGGATGCAGGCAACTGTCGATCTCGGCATCGGTCACCACCTGCAATGTGGATCCGATCATGGCAATGCTGGAACGGCTGTCGTCTACAATGAGCACACGCATGTCTGGCCCCTAAACCCCGCCGCCACCATATTGAACAGCCGTTATAGGATCCCTAAGATTTGGCCATGCAAGCGGAGCTTTGCAGCCACTAGACTTGCAGACATGCAAAGCTGTTTCGTTCCGAAGGCAGTAGACAAGCCGCAGTGCCCCGAGATGCCTAAGCATTGTATTGCCAGTTGCTTGCGGAAGTCAGTCCAGGTCGGCATTGGGTGCCAACAACGTGAAGCGGGCATCGCGCCGTGCTCTGAAGGGCTCTGATCGGCGTAACGCCTTGCTGCAAGGCCGCCAGGGATCAGGCGGTGCAGCCGTGCGGGAGAGTGCTCCCCGGTCATCGCGACGACCGGGGAGCCGGTGTCAGTATCGGCGTTCAGCTTCGATAGCCAGGCCTACAATACGTGCTGTCGCGTAGATACCGCAGGGCGCGAGCAGCGCAACAATTGTGGCAATCACCCAATTGGAACTACCAAAGAGCGTTGCGGCCAAAGCCCAGGCAGCGATGGCAATGGCTAGCCAGAGATATCCTGCCAATAGCAGGATGGCAGGCAAGGCGTGGAGAAGGGCGATCGGCGTGGACCGTCGTGATGTATCAGAGATGTCGTTCATTTGATCACAGAGCGTTTCGCCACGATCATTAGAAATGATCATGGTGCAGCGGGCAAAAAGGGGGAAATAGCTCGTTTAGGGGCGCTGATCCGGCGGAGCGCAAGCCCAGAAACCGAGTTCGGGACGACGCGTCTGAACTTGAACGATGTGATCTGGGGCTTCCAGCAGGCACCAGCTGAAAGACAACCGAGTCTGTACCGCCCCCGGCTTGTCAGCAGGTTGAGGGACACTGCGGTCGGTTGCCGTTGGCCCATTCTTCAGAATGGCATGGTGCTCACCGGCTTCCGCCATTTGGAGCACGGCTGTCGTCTGATAGGTCGGCAGGTAAATCCTGGCATGCGCGGCGGAAGCTGGGGCCTGCAGCACATGCCAGGATTTA